>JAUXDE010000133.1 GCA_030618495.1 Clostridia bacterium | reverse complement strand
ATCACTACTGTCCGGTTAAAGGATTTTATAATAGCATAAAACGTCAATAATATAAAGTACATTATGAAAAATCATAGCGTACTGCATTAAAAAGGATTGACTCTATTTGATGAATTAAGTAAAATAATATAATTGTGTCAACCATATTCAAGAAAATAATAACTACTGTGCAGCGAAAGGAATTCCTGCTGCTCATAACATGTTTATTGGTCTATAATATTAACCTGAGAGAAATAAGTTCCCTGGATACTCTTTCTTCAAGGTATCTGCCTGTCAGCATCATAAGGGAGTTTGACCTGGACCTGGACGAGTTTCCCCACCTGTACGGCGGAGTAAAAAACCCCGGGGACAACGCAGACCAGCAGCACAACGAACCGTATTACCTGAAAAAAATCAATAATCACTACTATTCAAACTATCCTGTCATAATACCGCTGATGGCAGTCCCGGTATACTACCTGCCGCTGAAACTGGGCATGCCGGTTAATGATTTAACGATTGATATATTGTCCAAACTTACAGCTTCCCTGTTTGCGGTAATTTCTGTGATCATGCTTTTTCTAACGCTCAGGATGATAACTGGAGAAAAAACAGCCTTTCTCGTTTCCTTATCATACGCGTTTGCTACATCGGTATGGAGCATCTCAAGCCAGGGATTATGGAAGCACGGTCCCGCCGGAATGTTCCTTACCATCGCATTGTATTGCCTGATAAGAAGCAGTAAAGACGTGAAATTCATTATCTATTCGGCCCTCCCGCTGGGTTTGGCGGTCTGGTGCAGGCAGGGCAGCGCGATAATCGCAGGTGTAATGTCATTCTGGGTTCTTCTCAGGCACAGGAAACAGTTCCCGTGGTATATTGCAGTATTGTCGTTGTTTTGCCTGATGCTGGTTGCTTATAACCTGTCTTTATACGGACACATAACAGGCGGTAACTACTTCCTTAATAACGAACACCTCCTGCAGTATTACGGACTGGGGGTAAAAGACATCTGGTCATCTTCAATATTTGGCGGTGTTTGCGGTTTGCTGTTTAGCCCGAGCAGGGGCATTCTGATTTATTCACCCATCCTTGTTTTTGCTTTTGCCGGCATGTACCGGGCATGGAGGAATAAGCCTTACCCTGTCTTCAGGTATATTTGCATATCTATCATTATATACATACTGTTCCTGAGCAGATTCTACGCATGGTGGGGAGGACATTGTTTTGGACCGAGATTCTTTGCGGAAGTTCTGCCGCTTATATGTGTTTTCATGGTATTTACCACGGAGGATGTGTTCAAGCGAAAATCTCTCAAGGCGGCCTTTGTTGTACTTCTCGTCCTCTCGGTATTCGTGCAGATACTGGGGGTCTTCTACTACCCGACCGGACATAATCATTACCTGGAAGGCAGGGACGGTATAAACAAGAAAAGATTATGGAGCTGGAAGAACAGCCAGCTTGCATGGTGCCTGAGGAAAGGATTCCTGCAGGACAAGCAGTTCATACTTCAAACGGAAAAGAGCGCAAAAAAACGGAGGATGAACGGCAAATACTATCTTCTGAAAGACAATAGAATAGATTTTTCGACGGCGGGTTCGGAAATCTACTGCGAATACGGCTGGAATAAGCCCGAATCCTGGGGCACGTGGGCGACAGGACCGGAATCAATGCTGCTTCTTAAATTTGACGGGATTAAGAAAAGAAAACTCGTGATGAGAGCAAAATCCTTCCCGAAAAATGGCAGGAACCAGGAAATAAACATCCACTTGAACGGAAACCCGGTAAAAAGCCATGTGTTTGGAAACAGAACTACCGGATGGGAGGACATAGAAGTGGAAGCGCCGGAAGAATACTTCAACGGGGGCATTGAGGAACTGAAGATAACATCCAGCCATCTTATGAGGGCTTCCCTTAACGATACAAGAATAATTTCATTTAGCATCCAATACCTGGAATTTAATTGAGTGGAATCACAATATCATGAATAACAAAAAGGCAATAATTATTGGCGCGGGCCCGGCAGGACTGACCGCCGCGTATGAACTGCTTGAAAGAACGGATATCAAACCGGTGTTATTCGAAAAGGATGATATCGTTGGCGGCATTGCCAGAACGGTCAGCTACAAGGGAAACAAGTTTGACTTTGGCGGTCACAGGTTTTTTTCGAAATCAGACAGGATTACCGGGTGGTGGCTGAACATCCTTCCCCTGCAGGGCACCGGAGACAGCGACAGGGTTATGCTGAAACGCAGCCGTTTTTCCAGGATATATTTCCGTAGAAAACTATTCGATTATCCTATTTCCTTAAACACCAACTTGTTTATCAACCTGGGGATAATAAACGTTGCCCGGATAGCCGTGGATTACGTCAGAGCGCGACTTTTCCCGATAAAGGACGAAAAATCACTGGAAGACTTCTTTATAAACCGTTTTGGCAGGAGATTATACAGCATGTTGTTCAAGGACTACACGGAAAAGGTCTGGGGACGCTCCTGCAGGGATATCGACCCCGAGTGGGGGCACCAGAGGATCAAAGGCCTGTCCGTTTCCAGGGCGCTGCTGCATGCAGCCAGGAAGCTTATATCAAGAAACGATTCTCTCAGCGGGAAAGCCGCCGAAACAAGCCTTATTGAAGAGTTCATGTACCCGAAATACGGTTGCGGACAGCTGTGGGATGAAGTGGGGAGAATTGTAAGCACCAATGGAGGAGAAATCAGGCTAAACCGGGAAGTAACCGGGGTAGTGCATGACGACAGGAGGATACAGGGTGTTGAAGTCAGGGACAAGAAAACCGGTAAAACGGAAACCGTGAGGGGAGATTATGTGTTCTCGACCATGCCCGTAAAGGAATTAGTGCTTGCCATGGGGAATACCGTGCCCCAGAACGTTCAGGACGTTGCGGAAGGCCTTATATACAGGGATTTTATGATAGTTGGCATATTACTTAATAAACTGAAAATCAAAAACAAGGCAGGCAACCGCGCCGAGAACGATTTAATACGGGACAACTGGATATATATCCAGGAAAAAGATGTACAGGTCGGCAGGATGCAGATATACAACAACTGGAGCCCCTGGATGGTCAGGGATAAGGATAAGGTCTGGATAGGCGCCGAATATTTCTGCAGCAAAGGCGATGAACTATGGAACCTGTCTGACCGCAGCATTGCCGAACTTGCCGTGAAAGAACTGTCGAAAATCAATATCCTGGAAAAAGAAGACGTATTAGATACCGTAGTTGAGAGAGTACGCAATGCCTACCCCGCTTACTTCGGAACTTATGACCGGTTTAATGTTATAAGGAAATTTACGGACGGATTTGATAATCTGCTGCTTATAGGCAGGAACGGGATGCACAGGTATAACAACATGGATCATTCAATGATGACCGCCATAGCTGCCGTTGACAATATAATTGAGAATAAACCAGAGAAGGATAATATCTGGAACATCAATCTTGAGAAGGATTATCACGAATCTGATTAACCGTAGTAATATAGGCTCGTTTTCCCTTATCCATTTTGATATGGCCTGATGGTTTCTACCAAATCCCGACTCGTTACCCAATGACCATACTATAATGCTTGGATGATTCTTATTCCACTCTACCATGCTTATGTAAACTGTCATCGAAAACTGGAACACCTTGGTATAATCCTATCTAGGGGATACCCCAGATAGGAGGGAAGGATGACCCTCGGGTCTCTTGAACAGCATTCAACGTTGAAGTATATTGACTGCGTGGAACTCTCCCCGGAAATAAAGAACGGGACCCGTCAATTCTCTTATGAAAACAAGAATGCCCTT
>JAUXDE010000029.1 GCA_030618495.1 Clostridia bacterium | reverse complement strand
GGAAGTTGAAGTTAAGCTGATGGAGAAAATGAGCATGGCGGAAGCGGAATGGTCGCTCAGGGAAGCCGACATGTTGAGGGGGTTCGATAAGACAAAACAAGAAAATGAAAAGAGCATGGCCGTGCTCAAGGACGATATAAGAAGTATGCAGATGCAGTTGAAGGAAAATGAAAGGGATTCCAGGAATCAACTGGGAATGAAGGATAATGAGATTAATGCCCTTAAACAAAAGATGACCGATGATGGGATGAATGCAAAAAAGATGTATTGCGATAAGGTTGACGAGCTGAAGTTCGCCAAGCGCAGGGTTGATGAAATTACAACGGAAATGGATAAACTGAAGGCGGAGTACACTCTTATGCAGGCGGATATTGATTGGGAAAGAAAAGACAGGGAAAACGAGGCTGATAAGTCCCGCCAGAATCTGAACAATGAAAGAACGCAGTGGGACCAGAAAGTTCAGGTGATTGAAAAGGAAGTCTATAATCTCACTAAAGTTATTGAAGACAACAAACACAAGGCGCAGCTGGAGGTTAAGGGAAAAGAAGAGGTTATCAGGGAAAAAGACCATTTGATTGAGAAGGAACGCGCGGAAAAGGAAAGGATATTTAAGGAAGCTGAGGAAACAAGGGGCATTATAATGTCCGAGGCGACACTAAAAGAAGTATCCCTTAAAGACGAACACCTGGAGAAGGAAAATAAATTGAAGGCGTCGGAGGAAAACCTCAGGAAACAGGTAAAGGAACTGGACGAAATCCAGAGGAAGACACAGGAAAAACTGCTTGGAGAGATAGCCGGAAAAAATGATGAAATCATTTCAATGAAGAATGACATGACGAAAATTGAAACAGAGAATAATGAAAGCCAGAAGCAAAAAAAGCAGGGAATGGAGACAACGCGGGTACAGCATGAGGATGAAATAGCGCGTATCAAGCACGATATAGCCGAGGAAAGAGACGTGTTGAATGACAGGATAAAGAAAAGGGACGAGAAAATAAGCAGTATTGAAATTCAGCTTGCAAAGTCGGAAGGCGACATGAAGTCGCGGTACATGGACGAGAAGGAGTCCATGGTTGGCCAGAAAGCCGGACTGGAGAGGCAGCTGAAGGAAGTTGCCACAAGGCTTGACGAAGAAAGAGAAAACTGGAAAAGAATGGGTTCCGAGAAAAAAGACGAGCTGGCGTCGCTTGACAACAAACTGATGAGGAAGAACGAAGAGTTAAGGCTGAGTTTTGAGAATAAGGAGAAGGATTTTGAAAGGTTGAGAGGACAGTACAGGGACGAAGTGAAAAAAATCAGCGAGGATGCCGAACAAGAAAGAAATAGATATTTTGAACTGATAAAGAAGGGGCAGGAAGAAATAAACGACATGAAGTCGCAGATGATAGTCAGGGAGGCGCAGCTGCAGGCGCAGTACGACAGTAAGAACGAGGAATACAAGTGGCTTGAGGAGAAGGGCAGGAAGGATGTTTCGGTCTTAAATGAAAAGTTGGTTGATAAGAACAAGGAGAACGAAAGCTTCATTACCCAGGTACATAAAAAAGAACTTGAATTTAACGATTTGAAAAACAGGTTTGAAGATGAAAACCTGAGCAAGAGGGAGTTGCTAAGCAAAAAAGAAGAGGAGATAAATCATTTAAGGATTCAAAACCTCCAGAAGCAGGCCCAGTTTGAGGAAGTCCTCCAGCGCAAGAGCGAGGATATGGAGAGGGCTGAAGAGAGCTACAAGAAGGAGGTTGATGATATATCAAGGAGCAGGCAGCAGGAAAAGGAATCATTACTTGAGAGAATCAGGAAGCATGAAGAAGCAAAGTCCGGTCTCGAAATCAAGCTGAACAACAGGGAAGAGACCATGAAAAAGACGGATGACTGGCATCTGACCGAGAAACAGCAATTGCAGAAGGATGTTACCGGCAGCAGGCATTCCCTGGAAATGCTGCAGGTGAAGCTGGAAAAGGAACTGGAGAATGGTAATATTGTTTTAAGCAATGAGAGGGAAAAAAGGGTGTTCCTCGAAGAAGAGAAACACAGGCATGAAGCCGCCATGAAACATATGGAAGGGGAAAAAGAGGCACTGCTTGACAGGATAAGAGACAGGGAACTGGAGAACCAGAAGTTTCAGATAAGCATTGAAGAAGGCAAGCTGGTATGGATGGCAAGGCTGAAGGAGAAAGAAAGCCGTGTTTATATGCTGGAGACGGAGTTTAGCAGGAAGGAAAACGAGCACGAAAAGCTGAGAAAACAGATAAATGAACTGGATGATGAATGGAAGAAAAGGGTTGAGCTCAAGGGTGAGGAAGTGCAAGCGGAAAGGAACAGGATATTTGAAAGGGAGACGGAAGTAAGGTTTGAGTGCCAGAACAGGGAAGATGAAATCATCAATGCCAGGAGGGAAATCGAAAATAAGCTGATGGAAGTTAGGGCGGAACTTGAAGAGGAAAGGATAAGGGGCGCCGTTATCAGGGCAAAGGAACAGGATGTTGACAGGGTAAAGTCAAGCCTTGTTCAGAAAAGAGTGGAGCTTGAGGAATCCTACCAGAGGAAAGAGCAGGAGTTAATAAAAATAAATACCGGGCTGGAAAATGATATTAATAGCAGCAGGAACAGTATAAAGGCGTTAAACCTTAAGAACGAATTAATCCAGAACAGGCTGGATGAGGAAAAGAACAAGGTATGGGAAGAGAAAATCAGGGTCAAAGAACTTCAGATGCGGATCCAGAACAAGGAACTGTCGGAGGAAATGCAGAAGAAACTGTGGGATGAGGAGAAGAAGAACCTTCAGGCGCAGGCATTACTGCAGAAGGAAAGAAATGAAAGAGAGACACAATTAAAAGAGCAGGAAATGGAGTCAATGAAGAGCAAACTCCAGAAACATATTGACGAATTAAAGGCTGAAATGGCTCAGAAGGAAAGAGATTTCCAGGTTCAATACGAGCAGAAGGCTCTTGAGTGGAGCGAGTTGAAGGAGAAAATGGAAAGTGAAAAGGATGAAATAAAACATAAGGCAAACGGTGAGAAGGATGAATTGACTGCGCGAATAAGAAGGCTGGATGAGGAAAAAGAAAATATTCGTCGTGAAATGTCCGAAAAATATAACAAGATAAAATCGGAATACGACGAAAAAATAAGAGTACTGAAAAATATTAAGGATGAACTGGAATACAAAAAGAAGGAAATGGATTCCCTGCAGATTGAACTGGATAAGGAGCTGAGTAAAGGACTGGTTGCGAGGTTATTCAGGCATTCCAGGAAAAAAAGCGGCAATAAAAAGGAAACGGCGTTAAATTGAATGTTAATAAACTTTGGAAGAAGTAACCGACTGTGTTTTAGGCCTATTGTAATAATCCTAATGTTGTTGCTCACCGCAACCGCAGGCGTATTAGCCGTGGACCAGAGCAATGATGATTATTTCAGGAATTCAATCAGGGCGTTTTTTGGCGATGATTATGAAGAAGCAACCAGGGCATTGGAAATTGCCCTGAGTTATGAGCCTGAAAGCGCAAGGAAGAAGAAATAAAGCAAATGCCGGACATAGCAAAGAATATGATGGATAGAATAAGAAAAATGAAGGAAGGAATGAAGGGAGAATAACTTGTTAAGGAGGCTGAGTGTTTGCGCTTCTCATATAAGGATGAGTGATTTGCTAAGAGGCCTTCTGTTGTGCCTGAAGCGGAAGAACCCGGTAAAAGATTTTGAAAGAGAACTGTCGGGTTTTCTTCACAGCAGGTATTGTTTTACAACAGGCTCGGGCAGCGCGTCATTGGGGATTATTCTTAAAACACTCTCGGGGATTTCCGGAGGCAGGGAAGTAATAGTTCCCGCCTACACCCATAGCGAGCTTGAAAATGTTATCAGGAAGCTTGGTTTAAAGGTTGTGTGCTGTGACGTATCGCAGGATTCCTTTGATTTCAACAGGAGCTCACTATCAAGGCTTATTTCAAAGAAAACCTTGTGTGTAGTCGCTGTCCATTCTTTTGGTTTGCCCCGTGACCTTAATCCGGTACTGGAGTTAACCAGGGACAGGAATGTATGGCTTATTGAAGACTTCACCCGCGCTTTCGGTTCTTATTATCATGAAAGGAAAGTCGGAGCGATAGGTGACGCCGGGTTTACGGGTTTTGACGCTGAAAGTAATTTTTCAACCTATTCGGGGGGGTGTATTGTAACGGACAATGAAGAGCTGGCAGGGAAATTCAGCAAAAAAGTGAAGGAACTTAAAAGCCGGGGCAGTATCTATGGGTTCGGGGTGATAGTGAGGTTAATGGTTCTTTGGGCCATTTCAAACCCTGTTGTTTATGGTTTGTTTCCGGTGCTCAGAAATTGTTTCAAAACCAATGGTGATAACGTTGATTTAAGAAGATTTACAGGCATACAGGCTGCTGTTGGGTTGGCAATTCTGAAAAATATCCTGGATTCCAATATCAAAAGATTATTCAACGGCACATTTCTTATGGAAAGGCTTAGAAACAACAAGAAGCTTGGATTCCCAAAAATGCCTGTTTACAGCCGGACGGTGTATAACAGCATGCCTATCATTTTCAAAGACAGCGACGATAGGGAGGCGGCAAGGCGGTTGCTTCTTGCAGGCGGGATAGAGAGTTCGACAGAATATTTGAGATTGTTAAAGCCGCTGCAGAATTCGAAACGATTAACCGGGGGGATTCTGTCCCTGCCTGTTCATGAATGGGTAACGGAAAAAGACATAAATACGATGGTGGAAATATTAGGGTCTTTGGGGGCAGGTTTGAAATTATGAAGAATTACGGGGACACGTACCTAATTATTTAGCTCTTTTCAATAGTGTTGTTACTAAATAATTAGGTACGTGTCCCCATAATTCAAAAGACTTAAAAGGGAGTTATTATTATGGATAAAAAGGAAAAAATAATTGTTGGTATTATTCTCGCTTCATGCTTTCTGTCAATACTGATAGGCGTAGTGCTGGTTATAAAGCCTTCGGGGCACGGGGAGCTAACCGCAGGTTCCGGGGAAAAAGGGCTGCTGTCCCGTTCTCCCGGTGTGGCCGTGATATATATTTACGGTCCTTTGTACGTTTCGGATAACGATGTTTACTGGAACCGCATGATGAGGGGAAGCGACAGGATTGTTGAGCAGTTGAAGAAGGCGGAAAATAATTCCGATATAAAGGCTGTGGTTCTGAGAATAAACAGTCCCGGAGGCAGTGTGGGAGCGGTTCAGGAAGTATACAATGCTGTGAAGAAGCTCAGGGAAGGAGGCAGGAAAGTCGTTGTTTCCATGGGAGATGTATGCGCTTCCGGCGGGTACTATATTTCCTGCGCCTGTGACAGGCTGGTTGCAAACCCCGGGGCCATTACGGGAAGTATAGGTGTCATAATGAAAGTAAGCAACCTTGAGGGGTTGTTCCGCAAGGTGGGCGTTGAAATTGAAGTGATAAAGAGCGGAAAATACAAGGATATGGGGTCCGTATCAAGAGGAATGACGAATGAGGAAAGAAAGCTTGTCCAGGAGGTCATAAATGATGCCTACGACCAGTTCCTTGGCGTTGTGATTGAAGGAAGAGGGTTTGATGAGAAAAAGGCGGGTGAAGTGTCCCAGGGGCAGATTTTTACCGGGCGACAGGCGAAGGAGCTCGGGCTGGTTGATGAGACAGGAGACTTGAAAGATTCAATAAGGATTGCCGGCGAGCTGGCGGGAATTGAGGGGGAGCCGAGGATAATTGACCTTGATAAACCCATGATGAGATTCTTTGATTTTGTCATGGACTCGGTGCCGACAGAGCTTGTCAAGAGGGTCGTGAATGAAAAATCAAGGGTAAGATTGGAGTACATGCTGCAATAATGATAGAATATTTCAGCAAAACATTTTATAATCTGATAGTAAGGCCGCGAGACGCCATGGAGGAGGTCAGCCGGGGTAAGCCATGGGTGCTGGTGTTCATGATTTTTGTCGGCGCTCATGTCAGCAGAATTATCGGCGGGGCTCTTTCTCTTCCCATTTCAGGGGGGTTTGGAAGGGCCGTGATGGTATTTGGGCTGGGATTTGGAATTGCAGCCGGGCTGCTTAACTGGATTGTAGTTTCCGGCGTTTTTCATTTATCGGCTGAGTTGTGGAAGGTTAAAGGAAACGCCGGGGAACTGTTTATGATGCTCGGTGTTTGCATGGCGCCCGGGCTGTTTGTAGCACCGCTTTCAATTATTGCCAGGGGGATGGGGGGAGCGTCTTTATTCTTTTATAGCCTGTTTATTCTGGGCATTAATGTATGGATGGCGGTGTTGTCAATCATGGCTATAAAAAAGGTTTATAGTTGTTCAATGGAAAAAGCCCTGCGTATTTTTTTCGTACCGTTATTTTTTGTGTTTGTTGTTTCAATGTTTTTAACGGTTGTTATTGTTTTGGTGATAGCCGCGGTGTAATAGAAAAAACTATAAAGGTCAAGGTAAAAAAATGAAAAAGAAAAATAAAATGATGTTTCCAAAGGGGTTTATCGCATCAGGAACGAATGCGGGGATAAGTCCTGGCAGTAAGCCGGACATGGCCGTTTTTTATTCGGACAGGCCGTGCGCGGCGGCGGCGTTTTTTACCGCAAACAAGGTAAAGGCGGCTCCTGTTACGGTGAGTAAGAAGAACGTGAGCGACAGGGGGGCGCAGGTTATCATAGCCAATTCAGGATGCGCCAATGCGTGCACCGGCGGGAAGGGAATCAATGATGCCGAGTGGATGACGGAGTACGCCGCAAGGAAACTTAAAATAAAACCATCGGATATACTCGTTGCTTCAACCGGGCTGATAGGCAGTTTTCTCCCGATGTCAAAAGTAAAATTCGGGATAAGGAAGCTGTGTGATTCCGTTAAGAAAAAAGAATCTTTTCCCGAAAAGGCTGCAGAAGCCGTTATGACAACAGACAGGGCAATGAAAATTGCCTGTGAGGAGTTCATGCTTGGCGAAAGCAAAGTTATATTATGGGGCGCGGTAAAAGGAGCGGGAATGATACAGCCAAAACTTGCAACGATGCTGGGGTTCCTGCTGACGGACATTAATATCAGCAAAAAACTGCTGGACAAATCACTTAAGAGGGCAATTGACAAATCGTTTAACCTTCTAACTATTGACGCTCAGACAAGCACAAACGATACAGTGTTTGCAATGGCAAACGGGGAGGCGGAGAACGCTATCATCGAAAAGGAAGGAGATGATTTCAGGGTATGGCAGGAGCACCTTGATATGCTTACACTCAGGCTATCAAAGATGATTGCTGAAGACGGCGAAGGGGCAACGAAGTTCATAGAAGTCCGGGTGGTTAATGCGAAGACCTTTAATGAAGCCAGGGACGTGGCAAAATCTATTGCCAATTCCATGCTTTTTAAAACAGCCGTTTACGGCGGGAGCGCAAACTGGGGAAGGGTGTTGTGCGCTGTCGGTAACGCGGGGGTTGGCGTGAATCCCGGAAGGATTGGCGTAAAGTTCGGGGATTTGAGAGTTGCCAGGGACGGCATGGCAGTCAGTTTCCCGGAGAGCAGGATGAAGCGGATACTGGGGAAAAAGGAGTTGCAGGTAACGGTTGACCTGAGGATGGGAAGCCGGGAGGCATCGGTATATACCTGTGACCTGACGCAGGAGTACATAAAAATAAATGCTGATTATAATTAGTAGTGCTCTGAAAGGCGGATGTTCATGTATATACTTGGAGTGGATTTTGAGACAACGGGGCTTATGGAAAGCCAGGATGTGGTTACCGAGGTAGGCGCTGTACTGTGGGACTGGGAAGGGAAAAAGCCGGTAATGATAATGGATGAACTTATATCGTTGCCCGATAACGTGAAATTGAATCCTGTGGTAGTGGAGATGAACGGTATCACGGAGGGGCTGCTTGATGAATTCGGCGTGGCCCCCGGGGAAGCTCTTGATAAACTGAACAAAATGAGCCTGAAAACTGATTACGTGATGGCGCATAATGCGGAATTTGACAGAAAGTTTTACGAATCCACGATTAACAGGATTGGCTCAGAAAACGTTTTTTCCGAAAAGATATGGCTGGATAGTTCGGTTGATGTGGCGTATCCCGCAGGCATAAAAACCAGGAAACTGGTATTTCTTGCCGCAGAACACGGTTTTTTGAATCCATTTGCCCACAGGGCCCTGTTTGACGTGCTTACGATGTTTAGCGTGGTAAAGGATTACGATATTAAAAAGATAATTAAATTAGCTACGGAGCAGAAGTATGAACTGAAGGCAAATGTATCCTATGATAACAGGCGGAAAGCCAGCCAGAGGAACTTCCGCTGGGACGGCGAGAATAAAACCTGGGTGAAGACAGTCAGGGAATCGGGAATAAAAAAGGAAATCAGGAGTTGTGATTTTGAGCTGCTCTGCAGGAAAAAAGGCATTGAAAAGGACTGGAAGAAAGTAGAATAACCATATGGCCTGTGAAGTAATAAAGGTAAGCCCCGGTAATCCCGAAAGAAATAAAATAGATTATGCCGCGGGTGTTTTAAGAAGGGGAGGGCTTGTAATATTCCCGACAGACACCGTTTACGGTTTGGGGGCAGTGGTGTCAAAAGACGCGAGCATTAGAAAAATATACAGGATTAAGAAAAGGAGTCACAAAAAGCCTTTAATTTACTTGATAGGTTATAAGAAAGATGTAAGCAAGTTCGCAGGTGATGTTCCCGCAAAAGTAAACGAGTTGATGAAAAAATACTGGCCTGGACCGCTCACTTTAATACTCAAGGCGCGGGATGGGGATAGGAATAGGACGGGTTTTGCGGGTGATTCGATAGGCCTTAGAATGCCCGGCAACAGGATTGCACTGTCTTTAATAAGGAAAGCGGGGACAATAGCCGCAACCAGTGTAAATATTTCAGGAAAAAAACCAATTAGCGGAACCGGTAAAATTGAGCAAACTCTTAAGAATAATGTTGACCTGATAATTGACGGGGGAAACTCCGCCATCGGAATGGAGTCAACTATTCTGGACGCATCCTCTTACCCGTACAGGGTAATCAGGGAGGGGGCAATTAAGGGTAAGGAACTGGCTTTATGAAAAAGAACGTTCTATTTGTATGTACCGGGAATACCTGCAGAAGCGTGATGGCTGAATTCATCTTAAGAAGATTATTGAAAGAAAATGGTGTGGATGAAATTACAGTCAGTTCAGCGGGGATTGCAGCATCCCCGTATTACAGGATTTTCGGTGACCTGAAGAAGGTGATGGAAGAGGAGAATCTTGACACAAGTTCCCATTTATCAACGCAGGTAACGATTGAAATGATAAATAATACGGATTTAATACTGGTGATGGAGAAGAAGCATAAGGAAGCGCTGGAACGAATGGTCCCCGGGGCGGAGAAATGGATGTTTAAGCTTACGGAATACGCCGGCCAAAAGAATGGACCGGATATTGCCGACCCGATAGGCCAGCCGGAAGATGTTTACCGGTCGGCGTTTAAAGAAATACAGGGTTATGTAACCAGGTCTCTTCCAAAGCTGATAAAAGGAGTGAATAAATATGAGTAGTCTGAAAAAAGTAGACCCCGGGGTGCACGGGGCAATAAAGAAGGAAATAAAAAGGCAATCGGAGAACCTTGAGTTGATTGCTTCCGAGAATTACGTTTCCAATGCCGTTCTTGAGGCGCAGGGGTCGGTGATGACCAATAAATACGCAGAAGGTTATCCCGGGAAAAGGTATTACGGGGGGTGTGAGAATTACGATACCGTTGAAAAACTTGCCGTGAAAAGGGCAAAGAAATTGTTCGGCTGTGACCATGCGAATGTCCAGCCGCATTCGGGTACGCAGGCAAATATGGCTATTTATTTTTCAGTGCTGAATATCGGAGATACCATTATGGGCATGCATTTAAGCCACGGGGGACATCTCTCTCACGGGCATCCGCAGAATTTTTCGGGTAAGTATTACAGCACCGTGCCAATAAGCGTTACCAAGAGGACAGGAACGATTGATTATTCTGAAATGAAAAAACTTGCCTTAAGACACAAGCCGAAACTGATTGTCGCGGGAGCTTCGGCGTATTCCAGGATAATACACTTCGATAGGTTCAGGGAGATATGCGACAGGGTGGGTGCATTGCTGATGGCGGACATCGCGCATATTGCGGGGTTGGTAGTGGCAGGGCTGCACCCGTCGCCGGTACCTTACGCGGATTTTATTACCACGACCACGCATAAAACTTTGCGGGGGCCCAGGGGTGGAATGATTATGTGCAGGAAAAGGTTTGCGAAAATCATCGATAAAAACGTTTTTCCGGGTATGCAGGGCGGTCCCATGATGCATATCATTGCCGCAAAGGCAGTGGCATTCAAGGAGGCCATGGAACCGGAATTCAGGGCATACCAGGCACAGATTGTCAATAATGCCAGGGCGCTGGCGGCGGCACTGACGAAGAAGGGTTTCAAGATAGTTTCCGGGGGGACCGATACCCACCTGATGCTTGTGGATTTGCGCAGCAAGAGATTAACCGGGGACGTCGCGGAGGAAGCTCTTGATAAAGCGGGAATTACCGTTAACAAGAACAGCATACCGCATGATGTGGAAAAACCGTTCATTACAAGCGGTATTCGCCTGGGAACGCCCGCGCTGACCACAAGGGGCATGAAGGAAAAGGAAATGGAGATAATCGCCGGTTATATCTCGGAGGCGCTTAAGGGCCGTTGCGATAGCGCGAAACTCAATGAAATAAAGAAGAAAGTCCACGTGCTGACAAAAAAATTCCCTGTTTACGAGGATATATTAAAAAAATGGAACTAAGCTATATATTCGGATTTTTCTTTTCACTGACCATAACGCTGCTGGTTACACCGCTTGTGATAAACATTGCGGAAAGATTCGGTGTTATGGACAGGCCTGACCCGAGAAAGGTGCATTCAAGGTATAAACCACGCTGGGGCGGGTTAGGTATATACTTCGGTTTCGTGGGGTCGCTGGGATTGCTTTACCTGCTGAACGTGAAGTATTTCCGCGTGCTTCTGAGTTTTCCCATGGAAAAGTTTGTAAAGAATATTCCCACCCCAACCATTCAGACTTACCTTGGCGGTATTATTATCGGGGCTACTATAATTATCTTCCTCGGGATGATTGATGACAAGAAGGGGGTTGAACCGCTGACCAAATTACTAACCCAGATTATAGCTGCAATGGTAGTTCTACAATACGGTATAAAAATAGTCGGCATTACCAATCCGTTTACGGCCAATTACATGAGGCTTCCGATTATTTTCAGCACGGTTATTACGGCAATATGGATTATAGGGTTTATAAATTCGGTTAACCTGGTAGACGGCATGGACGGACTTGCCGCGGGGATTGTGGGGATAACGGGAATTACTTTTTTCATCGTTACAATTCTTCAGATTAACATGCAGACAAGTATAGAGATTATCAAGGGGCTGAAACTCGTTGCGCTGTTATCCGCCTGTCTTGTGGGCAGCATACTGGGTTTTTTGAGGTACAATTTTAATCCCGCGAAGATATTCATGGGGGATACGGGCAGTATGTTCCTGGGATTCATGCTGGGTACTCTGACTATTATCGGCACACTCAAGACAACAGCGGCAATTGCTCTGTGGATTCCCGTTATAATGTTTGGCATACCGATTATGGACGCCGGTTTCGCCATTGTAAGGAGACTTTTCAGGAAGCAGCCAATTATGAAAGCTGACAAGGGGCATTTCCATCATATACTGCTTGAGCGGGGGTGGAGCCAGAAGAGAATTGTTATTACCATGTACTGCATTTCGGCTTTGCTTGGTTTTATAGCTATAATTCTTACGATTTTAAAAGGATAAAAAAATGAAAAATATTATTTGTATTTACGGAACGAGGCCTGAAGCCATTAAGATGATTCCGGTGGTTTGTGAACTGAAGAAAAACAGGAAAGCATTCAGAACAAAAGTCATATTGACGGCGCAGCACCGAGGGCTGCTTGACCAGGCCATGGGCCTTTTTAATGTCAGCTCGGATTATGATTTAAATATCATGAAGAAATCACAAAAACTGGAATACATCACCACGGAAGTACTTTTAAAAATTCAGGCGATATTAAGAAGAGAAAAACCCGACATGGTGCTTGTTCACGGTGATACTACAACAACCTTTGCCGCGACGCTGGCGTCATTTTACGAAAAGATTCCGGTAGGGCACGTGGAGGCAGGGTTAAGGAGCCATGATAAATTCAATCCTTATCCCGAAGAGATAAACAGGAAACTGACTGATGCAATCTGCGACCTTTACTTCGTTCACACAGTATCGGCAGGGAAGAATCTTGAGGCGGAAAATGCGGATAAGAACAATATCGTTGTAACCGGCAACACCGTGATTGATTCATTATTCATGACTTTGAAGAAGAAGCGCGGGTTTAAGCAGAAAGCTCTGAAAAAAATTGATTTCAGTAAGCGTCTGATACTTGTCACGGCGCACCGCAGGGAAAACTGGGGAAAACCGCTGGCGGACATATGCCGGGCGTTAAAAAATATCAAGGAAAGATTCAAGGACGTGGAAATCGTTTACCCGGTACATCCTAACCCGGAAGTGAAAAAAACGGTTTTAAATATACTTAAGAAGGTGGAGGGCGTTCACCTGACAGAACCGCTGGACTATGTTGATTTTGTTAACGTTATGAAGAAATCATACCTGGTGCTTACGGATTCAGGAGGACTGCAGGAGGAAGCCCCTTCCCTGGGCAAACCGGTGCTGGTTCTGAGAAAGGTGACGGAACGGCCTGAAGCTGTTAATGCGGGAACCGTTAAAGTTATAGGTACAGGCAGGGACAGGATTGTAAGAGAAACGTCCGGATTGTTGAAGGATAAAAGAGCGTACAAGAAAATGCAAAAATCAATAAATCCCTATGGCGACGGGAAAGCGGCAATCAGGATAGTAAAAGCCATAAGCCGTTATTTTAAATTAAGGGATAAAATCGTAAAGTAGCTTCAATGCCGACGTTAACTTCCTCATGGGGATGATAAATTTACTGAAAAATTACTTGACAAATGAGATAAGCTGGGGTATAAATTTGTTATAAGTATAAGCAGGGAGAAATATCTATTTTTCACGATTTAATTTAACGGTCGTTTTGTTGATTGGGGATGCAAAGAAAATAATTATTTTTTCTTAGGATTTTCCTTGACATGTATGCCACGATTTAATAAAATGCAATTAGAGAGTATGATAAATAATGATAATGAAAGGTAGTATATGATAAAAGAAAGACGAATATACCCAAGAATAGATGCTGACATAACACCGGATGAATTATTTAATATCAGAATAAATGAAATCTTTAAAAAAATAGGTGATATCAAGAATCTCAGCGCCGGCGGGGTCGGCCTGGAATCTGATAACAAGTTCAACGTGGGGGATGAAATATTTATCAGTTTCAAGCTTCCCGGGAGGGTGAAGTATGTTGACGGGCTGGGTAAGGTAGTGAGGTTAGAAGGGAATCAGCTCGGGATCAGGTTCATAAAGATGGATTTCAGCGATAATGTTAATGTGAAAATGTTCGTAAAAAAAGTGATAGATAAAGAAGACACTTCTGAGTGTGTTATAGATTTTCATAAAGTCATGTAACTTCCAATCGTTCCGCAGGACAATAAATTTACTTTCCTATTTCACTATTTTATTTGTATAAATAAAAAGAATGTACTATAATATATTAAAATATTAAAATATTAATTTTAATTTAATTAATTATTACAAGTATTACGAATATTACAAAATGGGGAAAAACATAACTCACAACTTCAAAAAATACCTTGTAGAATGGTTCAACCGGATATCCGGAGCCGGATACCTGCCTGTCGTGATTTATGCCATTGCATTTATCGTAAGACTGATATTCATCCTTGAAATTGAAAACGAGATGTTCTTCAATACACTAATGGGCGATCCGTCCTACTATGATTCCTGGGCGAAGAAAATCGCTGGCGGTGATTTAATCGGGAAGGGTGTATGGGAGATGAGCCCACTGTATCCTTACCTGCTTGCCTTGATATACAAAATATTCGGCCACGGTTATCTTACGGTGAGGTTCTTCCAGGTTATACTGGGGAGCAGTACCTGTCTGCTGGTATTCTATATCGGCGAAAAAGTATTTTCCCGGGGGGCCGGGTTAACAGCGGCTTTAATTGCCATTTTTACCGGTCCGCTTATTTTCTATGATGGATTAATTATAAAAACAACAACGGGAGTATTCCTTTTAACGTTGTTTGTGTATCTTCTGGTATTGATTCACCGTGGCAAGTTCCGGGAAAGGGGATACCTGTTTACGGGGATGGCATTCGGATTACTGTGTCTTTCCAGGGAAAACGCGTTAATTCTTATTTTTCTTTTCCTTGCCACGCTGCTGGGTTTGCGCGTTACTAAGAAAATAAGCGCTGATAAGATAAAAACATACGGTTTGCTGTTCCTTACGGGGTTGGGCATTATTGTCCTGCCGGTTACACTGCGCAATTATAAAGTAGGAAAGGATTTCGTGCTGATTACGAGCAAGTACGGGGAAACATTTTATGAAGGAAATAATCCCAATGCTGACGGGACGTATTCTCCGCCCGAGTTTATCCGCCCGGATCCTTTTTATGAACATGCTGATTTTACAGCGAAAGCGGAAGAGCTGACGGGGCGTTCGCTGAGGCCGTCACAGGTTGCCAATTTCTGGATGTTGAAAGGGTTTAAATTCATAATAAAGCATCCGGTGAAGTGGCTTGGTGTAACGTTGAAAAAAATCAGGTATCTTTTTAACACGTACGAGGGGCCGGATAACTACGATTACAGTTTCAGCAGGAAGTTTTCCTTTTTACTGCGGCTCCCGCTTTTTACCTTCGGGATAATAGGTCCGCTCGCGCTGGCGGGAATGTACTTGGGGTATAAGAATTTCAAAAATATTTTACCCCTGTATGTTTTTACGTTCATTTACGCTTTTTCGCTGCTACTGTTCTTTATCTTCTCGCGTTTCCGGATTTACCTGGTCCCTGTACTTGCCGTGTTCGCAGGTTACGGGCTGGTTTCAATCGGTGGGATTATTAAACGAAGGGATTTTAAAAAACTCGCGAAGGCCATATTGCTTCTTACAGGATTTGCCGTGGTTTTTCATTTGCCGGTAAAGAGGCAGGAGTTCACGGGGTCATATAACACCCTGGGTTGCATTTACTCCGCCAAACTCATGCATAAGGAAGCAATAGAAGCTTATGAAAAGGCAATAGACATAAACGGCCAGATGCCTGAACTATGGTATAACCTCGCTAATTCATACATGAACCTTGCAAAAGAATCCGAGGCAAATGAGGAACCCGAAGAAAAATTAAACGAGTTGTTCGCCAAGGCGCGCCGTTTCAGCGGCATTGCGTATTTCAATTATAACAGGTTCAAGGAAGCCCTGCAGGAGTTTAAACTCTCGCTGGAGTACCTGCCCGGGAATGAGGATACTCTCTCTTATGCGGGAATCACCTGCTTCTATCTTAAGGATTACATGCAAGCGGAAAAATATCTTCAGAAATCGCTGGACATGAACCCGGAACTGTTTGAGAACAGGAAGGCGCTGGCAATGATTTACGAGGGATATGATACGGCCGGGGCAATCAGGATGTGGGAGTCGTGCATGGAGAAAGTTCCTGATTATCCCGACAGCGATTCAGAAAAAAAACTAATTGTTGAACGTATTGAAGAACTCAGGAAGAAGAAAGAGAAATAGGAATTATGGGGACACGTACTTAATTATTTTTTTGAAACACAATAATGACACAATTCCTTAGAACAAAATAATTAAGTACGTGTCCCCATAATTCCTCCGGACAGGAACGGGTTTACCGAAAATATGCCTGATGATGAAGCGCTTGCTGACGGGACAAAACAGGGAATAACCGATTTTGGCAGGCCCGAAGTCGGATCGTAGCCATGTCGTTCTGT
>JAUXDE010000161.1 GCA_030618495.1 Clostridia bacterium | reverse complement strand
CCGTTCTTCACCGGTTACAGGCCGCAGTTTTACTTCAGGACGACAGACGTGACGGGTACGTTGAACCTGCCGAAGGGCAGGGAGATGGTGATGCCCGGAGACCACGTGGAGATAACGGGTGAACTGATAACGCCTATAGCGATGGAGAAAGAACTTAGGTTTGCAATCAGGGAGGGCGGACATACGATAGGCGCGGGTGTTGTTTCCGGTATAACGGAATAAAAAAGAAAGGGAATAAAATGTTAGGGAAAAGAATTCGACTTGAACGTATAATGGACAGGAAATCAGGCAGGACCGTGATTATTCCCATGGATCATGGGACAACCGTGGGGCCGATAAAGGGTTTGCTTGATATAAAGAAGGCGATAAATGATGTCGTGGAAGGCGGCGCAAACGCAATCCTGATGCACAAGGGAATAGTGAATGCCGGGCACCGAGGCGGGGGGAAGGATGTTGGCCTGATAGTTCATCTTTCAGCCAGTACCATAATGAGTCCTGACCCGGATTCAAAGAGCATTGTGTGCTCTATTAAAGAAGCGATAAGACTCGGCGCGGATGCGGTTTCGGTTCACGTGAACCTCGGGGCGGCGGGTGAAAGCAATATGTTGAGGGATTTAGGAAAAACAGCGGATGAATGCCAGGGATGGGGTATGCCGCTTCTTGCCATGATGTATACGCGCGGCAAGAAAATATCAAACGAGTATGACGTTAAACACGTAAAACATGCCGCAAGGGTGGGAGCTGAACTCGGGGCGGACATCGTTAAAGTTAACTATACCGGAAGTCCAAAGACCTTCAGGGAGGTTGTGAAGGGATGTCCTGTTCCCGTTGTAATTGCCGGGGGGGAAAAGGTTGAAACAGAAAAGGAACTTCTGGAAATGATACAGGGTTGTGTATCCGCCGGGGGGGCAGGTGTTTCCATCGGAAGGAATGTTTTCCAGAGCAATGACCCCGCGGGGATAGTAAAGACCATAGGAAAAATAGTCCATGGCGGTTGCTCGTTGGACAAGGTGTTAAAGGATCTAAAATGAAGAAAGTATGGGTAAGGGCGGTTCCATGGAATAAGAATATAGTTACAACGGCGCTGGAAAGCGGCGCTGATGCCGTACTGGTGCCTGCGGGCTGCAGCGCCAGGGTGAAGAAACTTGGCGTTATGAAAACCATTTCAAAGGATGGTGATTTGAAGCTGGGGAAGGACGTTGTTGAGGTCAGCATAAAGAACAGTAATGACGTTGACAAAATCGCAAAGTTAAGCAAGTCCGGGATGGTTATCGTAAAGACAACCGACTGGACCATAATCCCGCTTGAAAACCTGATTGCACAGTCACGGGGACTGATAGCCGAGGTAAAGAACGCAAGCCAGGCAAAAACGGCGGCGCAGATACTGGAGAAAGGCGTTGACGGTGTCCTGGTAAACACTACGAACCTGGGTGAAATCAGGAAGATCGTTAAACTTTTAAAGGAGACATCCGCTAAGCTGAAGCTGGAAACTGCCGTTATTTCAAAGGTAAAACCGCTTATAATGGGGGACAGGATATGCATTGACACCTGCACTAACATGAACCCGGGGCAGGGCATGCTCGTGGGTAACAGCAGCAGCGCCATGTTCCTCGTCCATTCGGAATCCGTTGATAATCCCTATGTTGAAAAAAGGCCGTTCAGGGTGAATGCGGGGGCAGTGCATGCGTATACCATGGTAGTGGGGGGAAAGACCAGGTATCTTTCCGAAATATCAGCGGGTGACGAGGTTCTGCTGGTTGATTACAAGGGCAATACGGGGGATGCAATAGTCGGCAGGTCAAAAATGGAGAAGAGGCCGATGATGCTGGTTGAAGCATCCTGCAGGGGGAAGAAGGTATCCCTGGTACTGCAGAACGCCGAGACCATAAGATTAACGAATCCTCGGGGGAAGCCCGTTTCGGTTGTAAGCCTCAGGAAGAACTCAAAAGTGCTTGCCTACCTGGAAGAGGAGGGCAGGCATTTCGGGATGAAGGTGAAGGAGAGCATAACAGAAAAATAAAGGAGTAATAGAAGAATGGGGAATAATCCCGGAAACGGAGATTACGATAAGGTCGAGGCAATATTTTTTCAACTGAATAAAATTGTCGGTAATATATCCCTGAACGGAGAGGGCAGTCCTCAACCCGGAGGACCGTATAATGAACTGGCTGCCGCTATCAATGATTATTGCTTTCTGCAGGGCGGGTTTTACGTTGAAGAGATAGGCGATAGAATGGCAATAAAGGATACCATGGTTGAATTGACTAATCCAGTATACGCTAAATTGTCGGAAATGATGAAGGCTCATTTTATCAGCAAGATAAGCTTTTCTGCGGGTGTTGATGGAGCCGAGGTGAAGAGTCTTGTTCAAATATTCGGTATTAAACCGGCGGTGGCGACAAAAGAGGGTGTTGAAGAGGAAATAAAGAAGGCGGATTTCAATCATATCAAGATAAACGAGCAGTCAATAGAACTGGTCATGGACGGAGGATTCAGC
>JAUXDE010000170.1 GCA_030618495.1 Clostridia bacterium | reverse complement strand
TCCCCTGTTTCACCCGAAAACTGAACCAGGATTACCAGGCATTTATTTGTGCCGGTAGTTAATGCGGAATTAACGGTTAATGACATGCCTGATATGTAGGGCCTTATAACACCCGCCGGTTTATGTACGGTAAACCCCGAAACATCCTCGTCCCCGTCAAACCTTCTTACGGGCACCGAAAACACGTCCCCGCAAAAAAGACTAAGGACAATAACCAGCAATAGTATTTTTAATAGGTTTTTCATCATTTTAAAATCCCAAACTCAGGGCAAGCCGGTGGGAAAGATTATTGCCGATTATAGTTAAAGGCAAAACACAACAGTAATCTATCGTTATCGATCTTTTCCCGCCCAAAGACTGCCTGTACGTTGCGCCGGCTGTAACCTCATGGATATCGTTGTTACGGTAGTTGGTCCCCCCTCTTACGCCAAGCTTCCTGTTCATGAACCACATCTCTGCCCCGCCGTAAATTTCCAGTAACGTAACATCCTTATAATCCACGTCAACAGCAAGCACGAGATCATCCAAAAGGTAATAGGCTATACCGGCCCTTATTTCCCTTTTTAACTTATCCACATCGTAAAGCCCTATATCCGCTTCAATGATATTTCTTATAACCGCGCCAAGGCATAACTTGTTTGGCAGGCAGAAAAGAACGCCCGCATCGGCATCAATGCTATACTTGCCGGTTCCGGCATCAAAAACGGGGTCGTCAAAACCCGCTTCAATACTATAGTTATTGCCCAGTAACTTGCAGTTACCGCCAATGAAAAAATTCTCGCTTATTGGCCTTGAATAGGTAAGGTAGAAAGCATTCTCGCTGTACTGGTTTGCAGAGGTGAAGTTGGTCCAGCTCAGGGCAAAGATATTCTCGTTTAAGGGCAGGACAAAACTTGCATACTCAAGCCCTACACCCACGTTCTCCAACCCCATGTAAGGTATGGCATGCATGAACATGAGATTTTTTGTACCCACGCGCCCTATTCCCGCAGGATTCCATAAAGGAGCGTTGGCGTCATCCGCAATCGCGGTGAACGCGCCTCCCATGCCCGCGGGCCTTGCCCCCCATCCAAAATCAAGGAACGCGGAATATACCGTTAATGGAAAAGAAATCAATAATAAAACACTGATTATTACACCGTTCCTTTTCATACTAATGATAATTATATCACAAGAACATGGAATTTACAACTATTTTCTTGAAATTTTCTTAAAATCTTACGATTTTTTTACATAAGCGGTTTTTTGGATTTTACCCTAAAAACACTATGTGTTAAAAATCACAAAAAAAAAGGTTGCCAAAACTCAGATATTATATTATAATATTAATTGAAAGCGCACAAACATCCGTTCAACATACAAGGAGGCGTAAAATGAACAAAATTAAATGCTTCAGGATTCTACCGGTTTTACTGGTTATCTTGTTCCTGGCAACCATTAATACAGCGATGGCTGATGATATAAAGGCAATGCTCAGGAAACTCAAATCATCCGACAGGTCTGAAATGCGCTCCCTGACCTCGGTTGCGGCGGCAAGGGGCATGCAGACGAGGGATGACCTGCGCGGCGAAGCCCAGACGGAATCCGCCCGCTCAGCCATCAGGGAATCAATCCAGGCGATGGCAACAGAAGAAATAAAAACCGCCGAGTTTGAATTGAACAAGGTCTGCAAAGATATAAACGGCAACTGGGTACGGCTTGAGGAATACGTAAAAATAGCCCCGCTGGACACTAACGGCGTTGCCCAGGAAGAGAAGTTCAAGTTAATGATACTTAACGAAAGAGAAAACGGCGATAAACTCGATTATTTTCAGAGCATTTCAACTTTTGAAAGTGCTCTTCCAAAAACCTCTTCTGAATTTTCCAGTGTAGCAAGGAACATGTACAAGAGCGATACACAGCCTGAAAACCAGCTGCTTTCAGTTGATAACATTGCATCCAATACCGTAGATGAGGTTACGTGGGTAGCCTCCG
>JAUXDE010000174.1 GCA_030618495.1 Clostridia bacterium | reverse complement strand
TTAAAACGGGAACTTGATAATGCCCGGAGAGAAAGGGACATCTTAAAAAAAGCAGTCGGCATATTT
This sequence comes from Clostridia bacterium, assembly GCA_030618495.1. Classification (GTDB taxonomy): domain Bacteria; phylum UBA6262; class WVXT01; order WVXT01; family JAUXBS01; genus JAUXBS01. Next base: position 1,637 of record JAUXDE010000174.1, on the reverse strand, counting down.
TCAAAAGACCCCAAGAGGTATTCGGATTCATAGCAGAACACAGCGACGAGTTTCGGATATCGGAAATGTGCCGGGTACTTGAAGTTTCTCGGGGCGGGTTTTACCGGTGGTTGAAGAGGATTAAGAGTAAACGCGATATAGAGAACGAAGATGTGCTCTTTGAAATACGGGAAGCATTCAAGAAAGGCCGTAAGACCTATGGCAGTCCGAGGGTTACGGATGAATTGCAGGGTAAGGGCATCAATGTCAATGAGAAGCGTGTTGCCAGGATAATGAGGGAGAACGGGATAAGAGCTAAGACAAAGCGCAAATTCAAGGTTACGACCCATTCCAACCATAATGAGCCTATTTCTCCTAACCTGCTGAATCAGGACTTCACGGCAGAGTATCTCAACAAGGTGTGGGTTTCAGATATCACATATATCTGGACGAGGGAAGGCTGGCTGTACCTTGCAACAGTCCTTGACTTGTGCTCCCGGAAAATAGTAGGATGGTCACTGTGGGAGCGGATGACAAAACGACTGGTGATTGATGCTTTCAATCAGGCAATAGGTCGTCGGGGTCCTGTTTCTGGTTTGATATTCCACTCGGACCGTGGGAGCCAGTATGCAAGCAAAGGATTTAGAAAACTTTTAGAGAACAACGGATGCCTGAGCAGTATGAGCGGCAAGGGTAATTGTTTTGACAACGCAGTAGCGGAATCCTTTTTCAGCACCCTGAAGAAAGACCTGGTGTACGGCAGGACATATGAAACCAGGCGGGAAGCAGTAAGCAGCATTTTTGAGTATATAGAAGTGTTTTACAACCGGGTCAGGCGGCATACGTCAATAGGCAGTCTGAGTCCGGAACAATTTGAGGCGCTGTTGCTACAGAAAATAGCTTAATGGGTTGTCTACAATATGGGGGGAACTCCACCGTTGTTGTGTTTTTCTTGATTTTTCACTATCAATAAGTATAATCGCTTCAGGTAATATAACTCATGAAAACAATTAAACTCATTATCTTTGACCTTGACGGTACCCTGATAGATTCAAAACAGGACATAGCTAATTCGGTGAACTTTACCCTGAAGCAGTTGAATTTTCATCAATTAAGCGTTGAAGCCGTTGTTAAATACATTGGCAAAGGACTCGGGTACCTTCTTAAATCAAGCATAAGAATGGAAGATGAATCTGATCTGAACAGGGCAAGGGAGATTTTTATAAATCATTACAGCCAACACTCTCTTGATAACACTACCCTGTTTCCCAATGTAATGGAAACACTCCAGCATTTTCAGGACAAAATCAAGGCGATAATAACCAATAAGAAAACAATTTTAAACAACACCATTCTCAAAGGACTGTATATCGCGGACAAGTTTGATTTCATCATCGGGAGCGGCGATTATCCAAAGGGCAAGCCGTGCCCCGATTCCACAAACGATATCATGAAAAGGTTATCCATTAAAAAGAATGAAGCAATTATCGTTGGGGATATGGACATTGACATTAAGACCGGAAAGAATGCCGGGATACTGACCTGCGGGGTGACCTACGGCCTTGGAAGCGTGGAAAATCTGAAAGAATTAAATCCGGATTATATAATTGATGACCTGATGGAACTCAGGGATATCGTCAAATAATGCCATATTCCCT
>JAUXDE010000105.1 GCA_030618495.1 Clostridia bacterium | reverse complement strand
TCATAAGCATTTTTTATTATATTTAATACTTAATTTTATACTTTTAGTTTTATGTTTTTTTGGCCTAAAAAATGATTCACCTAGAAAATCTTACAAAAAAATACGATGCCACCCTTGCTGTCGACAACATATCATTTGATGTCGAAAAGGGTGAAATTGTCGGGTTCCTCGGCCCTAACGGGGCGGGAAAAACCACAACAATGAAAATACTTACCTGTTACATGCCGCCAACGTCGGGTACGGCCACTGTTGCAGGCCTTGATATACATGAAAGTTCCCTGGAAATCAGGAAAAATGTGGGTTACCTCCCTGAAATGAACCCCCTGTACTTTGAAATGAGCGCTTACGAATGGCTTGAGTTCATCGCAAGAATACATAACATTGACGAAAATGAAATAATCAACAGAATAAGAAAGGTTGCTGGCGCCTGCGGGTTAAGCGACGTTCTCATGAAGGATATCGGCGAACTGTCAAAGGGATACAGACAGCGTGTTGGATTCGCCCAGACTATACTCCACGACCCGCAGATACTTATCCTGGACGAGCCAACTGCCGGGCTTGACCCTAACCAGGCCGATGAAATACGTAAGTTAATCAGGGAACTCGGCAAGGAAAAAACGGTTATCCTGAGCACGCATATACTCTCGGAAGTCCAGGTAACCTGCGACCGCGTGCTTATAATCAATAAAGGGAAAATCGTTGCAGACGGGACCACGGACGAACTGCAGGGTATGGTTCAGGGTAAAGAAACGTTATGGGTGAAAATAAAAGCCCCGAAAGACAGGGTAATTGATGAACTGCCGTCACTGGAAGGCGTTGAAACGGTAAATGAGAAGGAATCGGAAGATGAAAACATCACGGGGTATGAACTGAAGGCAGCCTCCGGAGTCGATTTAAGAGAGTCCGTATTCAATTTTGCGGTGAAGCATAAATGGGTTGTCCTGGAAATGCAGAGAAAACCGGTAAGCCTTGAGGATATCTTCAGGACCCTGACTACAGAAACCGGTAAAGCCGAATCCGCAGCGGACAATGCCGAAGACAACGGGAAGGCAGGTGAGCCGGATGAATAGCATGAGAACGCTGCTCGGCAAGGAAGTAAAATCCTACTTCGCATCTCCTATTGCTTATATAGTCATAAGTGTCTTCCTGATAATGTCAGGCTGGTTCTTTACTTCAAGCCTTTTCCTTATAGGGCAGTCATCCATGGATTCCTTTTTAAGTATTGCCCCGTTACTGCTTACCTTTTTCGTCCCGGCGATAACCATGAAACTTTTCGCGGAGGAATTGAAACTGGGCACCTTTGAAGTCCTTACAACCCTGCCCATCAAGGATAGCGAGATAGTACTTGCGAAATATCTCTCGGCATTGTTCGTAATAGCCGCAGCGATAGGCCTCACCCTGATTTATCCGGTTACATTAATTATTATAGGAAAGATTGACATCGGGGAAATCTTCTGTACGTACATCGGCATGCTGCTTACGGGCGCGGCATTCGCCTCAATAGGATTGTTTACTTCATCCATTACCAGAAACCAGATCATTGCGTTCATTCTGAGTTTCGTGATATGTTTTGCGATGTTCCTGCTGGGGAAAAGCATCATGCTCCTCCCCCCGGGATTGATTGAACTGGTGGAGTATATAAGCATTGACTCACACATTAACAACATTTCAAAAGGTGTTATCGATTCAAGGGATATCGTTTACTTTGGAAGCATTATAGGATTCTTCTATTTTCTGACATTGTCCTGGGTATCAAGCAGGAGATGGAAATAAATATGAAAAAAAAGGAACTAATTAGAACGAGAAGGTTTAAACTCGGGGTTTATTCGTTCGGTTCAATACTTGCGATAGCAGGTATTATTTTATTATTGAATTACCTTTCATTTCACATTTTCAAGCGAATCGACCTTACGGCGGGCGGTATATACTCCCTGTCAAAGGCAAGCAAGCAAATCCTGCGGTCACTTGACGACCCCGTACTTATCAAGTGCTTCTTTACAAGAAACCTTCCCCCGCCTTACAACACCCAGGGGAAGTACCTCAAGGACCTGCTTGTAGAGTACAGGGCGCATTCCAGGGGAAAGGTCAAATACGAGTTCATGGACCCGACGGATGATGCTGAACTAAAGAAGGAAGCCAGGATGAGCGGCATACGGCCTCTCACGTTTACACAGGTTAAAAGCGATAAGTACGAGATGAAGGAAGGCTACATGGGAATAATCTTCCTGTACGAAGACAAAAAGGAAATAATCCCGTTTGTAAAGAACGTTTCAAGCCTTGAGTATGATTTAACAAGCCATATCAAGAAAATCACCCGCAGGGAAGTGAAGGTTGTGGGATTTCTGCAGGGACACGACGAACCCGATATGCTAGGTAATGATTTTTCCATGATACAGGCAATGATTACAAGAAACTACGAGCTCAAAGCCGTTAAAATCCCGGGAAATGACATAAGCGTCCCTGCTGATATCGACGCTCTTATAATCATGGGACCCCGGCAGAATATCCAGGAAAACGAACTTTACGCCATTGACCAGTTTATCATGAAAGGCAACCCCACCGCGTTTCTTGTTGACAACATCAATATTGACATGCAGACTTTCAGGGGAACGCCTATAAATAATAACCTTCCTCAATTTATAGAGGGTTATGGTATTAAACTCAAGAAAGGAGTGGTTCTCGACAAGCAGAACCAGATAATCGGGGTGCAGACCAAACGCGGGTTATTCTCGGTACAGCAGTACGTCAACTTCCCGCTGCTGGTAGTCGTAACAAACTTCAAGAAAGACAACCCCATAGTAAAGGACATGCAGAAGGTAACCTTAGCGTTCGTCAGCCCGCTTGAGATAATGGACGAAACAGCGGATACCGAAATTCTTGCCCAATCATCAAAAAACAGCTGGTACAAGGAAGCCATGATGTACTTTGACCCGCTGGGCAGGTACTTCCCTGCCGAAAGCGATAGTAAGGGGCCGTTCCCGCTGGTTGCCATTGCCAAAGGCAAACTTAAGAGCAATTTTGCGGACAAGGACATCAGGGAAACAAGGATTACGGAGAAAACCATCCGGGAGAGCTCCCAGGCAAGGATACTTGTTGCCGGCAGTTCAAAATTCGCTCAGCCGCAGTTTGCGGATCCACCCAATGTTTCGTTCTTCCTGAATATCGTGGACTGGCTCGCCCAGGATAACGCACTGATTTCAATAAGAACCAAAACCCAGATATACAGACCGCTTAAGGACGTATCAAAGACGGGAAGGTTTTTTGTGAAGTGGCTGAATGTCTTCCTGATGCCCATCCTGTTTACCATATACGGCATAATCCGCTGGAGGATAAGGCAGTCGCAGAAAAAAAGGATGATAGTGTAGATGAAACCAAAAACAGTCATAATACTTGCGGGGATACTTGTTCTATTATGCATCTTTGCCGTTATATACAGGAGCTGTCTGAGCAAACCTTCCCCCATGCTGGTATTTTCAAAACTCGATAGTGAGAAAATCAATAAATTTGAAATAATAAGAAATGATGACATGCTGGTATTTGAAAAACTTAACGACCGGTGGCAGATAACCAAACCCATATCCTTTGAAGCAAGTAAGAATTATATCAATGATTTTATAACAAGTATAGAAGGAATATCCTTAAAGAACGTTATTTCAACGAACAAGGACAAATACCCGAAATTCAAGGTGGATGATTCAAGCGGCACACTCATTAACGTTTATGGATCAAAAACAAAATCCCCCGTATCCTTCTATGCAGGTAAATCCTCTGCCTTGAACCCCGGGCATATTTACCTCCGTCTCAGGGACTCGAAAGAGGTTTACGTATCCAGGGGCCCGAAGGACTCCATACTGAAAAGAAAAGCCGCCGACTGGCGCAACAAAATCATCATCGCGCTCAACAGTGACGATGTCGCTGAAATAAACCTGGTCTATCCAAACGAAACGGTTAAGCTTTTCAAGAAGAAGGAAAAATGGGTTCTGAACGATCCCGAATCACCAGATGAAGCCAAACAGGCGGAATGCGATAAGATTTTAGACAAACTCAATAGTTTATCGGCAAGCGAAATCATACTCCCCGAAGAGGCAGAAAAAATTAAGGAAAAAACGGGATTTGGCAAATCGGAGTTCCAGCTGGTTGCAAAAACATTCGGCGGTGAGGAATATAAACTCATAATAGGAAACATGAAAGAGTCCGGTCATTACTACATAAAAAAGGAAAAAAGCGATATCGTATATACTATCAATAAATATAACATCAGCTCCGTAATGAAACACGCCCGCGATTTCACGAAGGCGCCCGACCAGCCGGACAAACCGGAAAAAGAATAAAAACCACCATCCACCTTACCTCCCGCTCCTGGATTTTGGTCCCCTGTACGATTTACCGTACCTGCCACTTTTTGTCTTTGGTTTAACTTTTACCTCTTTTTTCTCTGTTAACTTTCTTCTTGTTTCACAGAGTTTTTTGTAATCCTCCGGGGAATATTCTCTCAATAACTTAAGGGTCCTTTTTACTTCCATCATGTTTGCGCCGATAGGAATAATACGCTTTTGGTCCATCATCTTGATAAACTTTTTAGGGTTTTTTTCTGCAAGTTTAAACAACCTCTTCCTTGTGTTCATTAGTTTTCTGAAGAGAACCGGTTTGTTTTTTCTCAGCTTTATCAGTTCCCTGTTCCTGTCAATAACTTCCCTGTATTTTTTCGGGTCATTACTTTTCATCACGGCATATTTGCTTGAAGAAACACCCGATAATTTTAAGACGGTCTCCCCCGTAACAGCGCACAGGATAAGCCCCGTCTGCACCTTGACCAGCCTTGAATTGACTTCACTCTTATCCTCCAGCCTGGCAACCGTCCCCATCAAGACAGCATCAACCCCCAGGACTTCCCCTATTCCCTTTGCCGTGGAAGAATCAATAATACCCGATGCCTGCAACTTTTGTTCCTCAAGCACTTTATCAATCCTGCTTCTTTCAATGACGTTCAATGAACCATCGTTAATCAGTATGCTTATTATCCTTTCAGCAAAGAGTTTTCCTTCGGGTGACTCCTCCCCGTCTATAGCCGCAAACTCCATTACCGCAACTCTCTTTATGGAATTGGCCTGCGCTTCCTGAATCACCTTTTGCGATATTTCCTGCATGACATCGGCGGGTTTCTTTTTCCCAACATTCTTTGAACCAGACGCGCACCCGGACATCACGGTAATAAATAAAACGATAACCAATAATTTTAAAGCATTAGTGCTCATTTTTCTCTCTCAATACAGCCCGTACATCTTGCGGGTCGTCCCACGCAGTCTTTTTGCAACTATTTTTAAAACAATGTCAATGATAATTAACGCCAGCCCCGGATTTGATGTTTTAATATTGTTAAACTTGTCCAGGTCCAGTATAAACACCTCCGTATCTACCAGCGACATCGCTTCCGCAGAGTGCGGCTGCCTGTCAAAGAAGGCTATTTCACCAAAAATATCCCCCGGCTTCATAAGGACAATCGTCTTGCCCTTATCAAGTTCCTTCAGGAATATTTTGACCAGGCCGCTGAAAACGAAGTACATTCTATCTCCAGGCTCGTTTTCCTTAAAGATAGTTTCGTCCTTCTCGTAGCTTTGAAGGGAAAACACCTTTTCCAGGTCATTTTTGTCTTCATCTTTCAGGCCGCTTATCTTGTAATGCTTTTCGAAATAATCAGCTATTGACTCTTTCATCCCATCTCCTTGGCACTCGGGCGCTCTGTGTGACATAATATTACATTTATCATACTATGTCAATCCCTTAGTGTAGTGTACTAGTGTGGTGAGTCTAACATATCTT
>JAUXDE010000099.1 GCA_030618495.1 Clostridia bacterium | reverse complement strand
AAGGTGATGATTGTAAGGTAATCTGTACAGTATAAGCGGCTTCTTTTCGTTAAAGGAGCCGCTTTTCTATTTAATAAGAAGTTTAAATACCCTCAATTTCTTAAGGGGGGGGCGATGTCCCTTCCCATCCCCATAATCATTTCAAATAAATATTTACTTTCCAGCCATTATTTGTTATAATTAAATTGTGTTTATTAGGTCTGTATGTAATGGCAAGTTAACCCTGTATTGTAATTGAATTTCAACCCCTGTTTTATTTCTATTAGATGATATTATTTAAAAGGACTGGGGCATTCTTTAATATCAGAATACAGCAATAGATGAGGAAATCATGTTTGAACTAAGATGGAATCCGTTGCTTAAATGGTGGGTCATGGTATCGGATTCAAGGCAAAAACGTCCGTTATTACCTAAGAATCAATGTCCGTTCTGCCCGGGGTCTGGAAAAGTGCCTGACAAGTACTCAGTTATGACTTATAATAATGATTGGCCTATCCTGAAAAAGAATCCACCTGAGCCTTCTTCAAAGAATACAAAACTTTATAAAACGGCAAGTTCCTACGGGCATTGCGAAGTAATACTTTATTCATCTGACCATAACATGTGCTTCTCTAAGATGGGGAAAGCTCAGGTACTGAAAATAATTGATTTATGGATTAAAAGGTATAAGATTCTTTCCGGGGAAAAGCACATAAAGTATGTTTTTATATTTGAAAATAAGGGAGAAGAGGTTGGTGTTACTATACATCATCCTCATGGTCAAATATACGGGTATCCGTTTATACCAAAGAAACTGGAACTTGAGCTGGGAGCCAGTAAGGAATATAACAGGAAAAACGGGAATTGTCTCCATTGTGATATACTGAAAGAGGAGAAGAAAGACGGAAGGCGTATAGTATACAAAAACAAGGCCTTCACGGCATTTGTCCCGTTTTTTGCGGAATATCCTTATCAAGTCTTCATAGTGTCAAACAGGCACATACAGTCACTTGCGGATTTCAGGAAAGAAGAAAAGGGTTTTCTGGCGGATATTTTAAGAAAAATAACGAAGGCGTATGACAGGGTGCTTGACATGCCGTTCCCGTACATGATGTGTTTTCATCAGCAGCCGGTAGATGGAAAGAAATATGACCATTATCATTTTCACATTGAGTTCTACCCTCCGATGAGGAATAAACACACCCAGAAATATAACGCCAGTTCCGAAACAGGAGCATGGGCGCATGGGAACCCCTCTTCACCGGAAGATAAAGCAAAAGAGATAAGGAAAGCAATAAGATGAAAATATTAGTTCCGGGAGGAGCCGGCTATATAGGAAGCCACACTGTTATAGAACTTCTTGAAAGAGGATATGAAGTTGTTGTCCTGGATAACCTGCAGAAAGGGCACAGGAAAGCGGTAAATGATTGTGAGTTCGTGCAGGCTGATCTGCTGGATAAAGAGAAAGTAAATAATATACTAAAACAACATAAGGTTGATGCTGTTATACACTTTGCCGCCAATAGCCTGGTGGGAGAATCGATGGAACGTCCCGACAGCTATTTCAGAAACAATGTTGTTGGCGGTATGAATCTGCTTGATGCGATGAGGGCAAATGATGTGAAGTATATAGTATTTTCTTCAACTGCGGCAACTTACGGTGAACCCGAGAATATTCCCATCCTGGAGACCGACCCTACTATTCCTAAGAATCCGTATGGTGAGACCAAGCTTACTTTTGAAAAAATAATGAAATGGTACCAGGAAGCTTTTAACATGAATTTCATGACATTGAGATATTTCAATGTGGCAGGCGCTCATTCGTCCGGGAAAATAGGAGAAGACCATGACCCGGAAACTCATCTTATACCGCTTGTTCTTAAAACAGCGCTCGGGATCATGGATAGTATAAAAGTATTTGGTACTGATTACGATACGGAAGACGGGACATGTGTGAGAGATTATATTCATGTTATGGATCTTGCAGACGCGCATATTCTTGCCTTGCAGGATATGGTAACAAACAGAAAGAGCAATGTGTATAACCTGGGCAACGGTAAGGGCTTTTCGGTTAAACAGATAATTGATGTTGCGAGGGAAGTTACAGGTCGTGAAATAAAGACGGTAAATACCGACAGGAGAGCGGGAGATCCCGCGGTGCTTATCGCCAGTTCTGATAAGATACAGGAAGGACTTAAGTGGAAGCCTAAATTTCATGATATAAATACTATTATAAGTTCTGCCTGGAAATGGCATAGTAACAATCCGGACGGATTTGTATAGAGCACTATTTTCTTGTGTTGTCCGGGGGTAGTATTTTTATTTATTTTTGAAGGAAAGGATGAAATGGAACAGAAACTAAAAGAACTTGGTATGAAGTATAAGGAAATATTTTCGGATAAAAGCAGTGTCAGGTATTTCCAGGCACCCGGAAGAGTTAATCTGATAGGCGAGCATACGGATTACAACGGCGGTTTCGTTATGCCAATGGCAATTAACAGAAATATAATATCCGCAACCGCGCTGAGAAGCGACAATGAAATTCATATACATTCCCTGAATTTTAATAATACGGTGAAGTTTACCCTGGATAAACTTGAATACGATAAAAAAGACGGTTGGGGCAATTATGTAAAGGGAATGGCAAAAGTCATTTCTGATAAGGGAATAAAACTGTCGGGGATGAATATACTTTTTGAGGGAAATATCCCTCTCGGAAGCGGGCTGTCATCCTCAGCGGCAATAGAGGTTCTTAGCGGCGAGACGTTTTCAAAGATGTCAGGAAAGGATATACCTTCGGACGAACTCGCATTGCTCGCTCAAAAGGCCGAAAATGAGTTCATTGGCGTAAATTGCGGTATAATGGACCAGTACATAATAAGTACAGGCAAGAAGAATACCGCATTATTTCTTGATTGCAGGGCTTTTAAGGCAGAGCATGTTCCATTTGTTTTTGATGATATCTATGTGGTAATAGGTAATACAAAAAAGGAAAGAGCGCTCGTTGATTCGGAATATAATTCAAGAAGAAAAGAGTGCGAGCAGGGAGTTAAGGAGTTTAATAACATTATTGGAGGGGTGACTCACCTGAGGGATGTATCAAGCAAGCAGTTTGAAGAGCATAAGGATAAACTGGCTGAAATAACCGGCAAGAGGTGTCAGCATGTAATATACGAGAACGAGAGAGTGCTGGAAGCTGTTACCCGCTTAAAGAATGGAGAGCTTGAAGCTTTTGGTAAACTTATGATAGAATCACATGAATCTTTGAGAGACCTTTACGAAGTAAGCTGCGCCGAGCTTGATGTTCTGGTTGAAGAAGCCATTAAAATGGACGGAGTTTTCGGTTCAAGAATGACCGGGGCGGGATTCGGGGGTTGTAATGTAAGCCTGGTAAAGAAAGACAATGTTGATAATTTCATAGCGCAAATTACAGAAGTATATAAGAGTAAAACATCCAGGGAACCTGAATTCTATATCTGTACAGCCGAGAACGGAGTGGGTGAAATCGTTTTATAACAGATGGGAAAATATTACAGGGTTGGCAGAATATTTATTGGCGGGGGCAGTAGTGTAGTAATACTACACTAGAAGAGAGGTAAAATGAAATTTGAAATAATAAACTACAAGGGCTGGAAAAACTGTGTCAGGTTAAGTAATAACAAGATTGAGTTAATAGCCACTACCGATGTGGGGCCAAGAATAATAAGGTTTGGGTTTTTAAAAGGTGAAAATCTTTTCAAGGAAGTAAAGAGCGACCTGGGTTCCGTGGGAGGAAAAAAATGGAAGCTTTACGGCGGGCACAGGTTATGGCACGCTCCCGAACATAAAACAAGGACTTACTGGCCGGATAATGTTCCTGTTAAATACCAGTATAAAGGAAAAAAGTTAAGACTTATTCAGCAGGTAGAAGCATGCGGAATTCAGAAGGAAATCGAGCTAAGCATGTCGCCTTCAGGAAAAGTTACCCTGGTCCATGTGCTCAGGAATAAGGGAACAAAATCTATTGAGCTTGCTCCATGGTGTTTAACCGTTATGAAGGAAAATACGCGGGTAATACTTCCACAGGAAAAGTATATTCCTCATCCGCAATATCTTCTTGCCGCAAGGCCATTGGTGCTATGGCATTATACTGATATGTCTGATTCCCGTTTCACGTGGGGTAAAAAATATATACAGGTGCAACAGAATCCCCGGTCAACGACCAAGCAGAAAATTGGTTTGTTAAACAAAGCCAACTGGGCCGCCGGTTATGTAAGCGGTGTTCTGTTTATAAAGAAATACGCATATGATTCCAAGGCGGAATACCCGGATTATGGTTGTAATACCGAAGTGTACACGGATTCGGGTATAGTGGAAATTGAAACACTTGGGTCATTAAGTAAAATACTTCCGGGTAAGAGTGTGAAGTATGAAGAAGTATGGTCTCTTCATAAGACCGGGCTCGGTATTTCAGAAAAATCAATAGATAATGGTGTTCTCAAGTATGTAAGGTGAAGTATCTCCAAAGAAAGACTTGAAATGCAACATGAAGTCCTGTAAGGTCTCCCCCAAGGAAGCAGTGTTTATCTATGAATGGATACTCCATAAACTTAAACTCAGACAATCCATGTTTTAACATGTGGTTGGAATAAACTTATGTTATGCTATAGGCCGGTTGTCTTTTACCGTGTTTTGTTGAAGGCAAAACAAACGAAGGAGAGAAAAAGATGAAACGAAATTTATCGGGATTCAGTATGGTTGTATGTCTTATTTTCAGCATTGTTTTAGCCAACAGCATTGTGTACGGGATGAATGATTGGGAAAACCAGCATATGATAGGGATGAATAAGGAGCCGGCTCATTCCCCTTCGATTCCTTATGTTAGCGAAGAAAAAGCTCTCAACCTGACACATGACAGTTCTTCCCTTTATAAATCATTAAACGGTGTGTGGAAGTTTAACTGGGTTTCAAAACCTGATGAAGCGCCCGAGGAATTTATTAATGTTGGTTTTAACCCGGAAGCGTGGGATGATATTGAGGTTCCTTCATGCTGGCAGATGAAAGGATTCGGCAGGAAAATATATACTAATATTAACTATCCGTTTACTCCCGCGGATCCACCCGGGGTTTCCCATGACTTCAATCCTGTCGGTTCATACCTCAGAAAGTTTACTGTTCCTGCGGGGTGGGAGGGTAAGCAGGTGCTAATAGTATTTGAAGGGGTCAGGTCTGCTTTTTACCTATGGATAAATGGCAGGAAGGTAGGATATAGCCAGGGGAGCATGACTCCCGCAGAGTTTAATGTGACTCCTTACCTGAAGAGCGGCGATAACACTGTCGCAGTAAGAGTGTACAGGTGGTCAGACGGAAGTTACCTGGAAGACCAGGATATGTGGAGGTTTAGCGGTATATACAGGGATGTTTACATATATGCCATACCGGAAGTTCATGTCAGGGATTTATATGTAGTAACTGATTTTGATGAGGAATACAGGAATGCCGTGCTTAAAGTGAGAGCAAAGCTGATAAATTACGGTATGGGATCTTCTTTTAACAGGGTAATAGAACTAAAACTGTATGACCCTTCAGGTAAAATAGTGTTTGATACTCCCCTCAAGCAGACGGTTTCGGGTGAAGGAAAAGAAGATGTTGTCGTAGATTTTAGCAGGAAAATAACCGCTCCCATGAAATGGTCTCCGGAAAGCCCGGAACTATATAAGCTTATAATTGTTCTTAAATCCGGGGATGGAGTTATTGAAGAAATAGAAAGTTGCAGGGTTGGCTTCAGAGAGGTGGAACTAAAGGATGACCGGCTTCATGTAAACGGAGTCCCGGTAATAATAGGAGGAGTTAACAGGCATGAGCACGATCCTGATTTAGGCAGGCAGCCCAACAGGGAGATGATGATCAGGGATATAAAATTAATGAAGCAGTTCAATATTAATGCTGTTCGCTGTTCTCATTACCCGGATGATAAGAGCTGGTATGACTTATGTGACGAGTACGGGTTGTTCCTTTTTGATGAGGCAAATATTGAGTCACATGGATACTGGGAAAGGTTTACCGTTGACAGGGAATGGGAGGATGCTTTCATTGACCGGGCCGTAAGTATGGTAGAGTGGAATAAGAATCATCCAAGCATTATAGTATGGTCATTGGGTAACGAGTCGGGATTTGGTAGAAACCATATGGCCATATCAAAATGGA
>JAUXDE010000068.1 GCA_030618495.1 Clostridia bacterium | reverse complement strand
TGAGTATCAGGTCTGTCTTTTGGGAGAGTTGTATGTGTTCAGGCTGCCACGAAGTATTATCAAACATGTCTGTGTGTACCCTGTTGCCTGAAATTGTTTGCAGTGTCAGCGGGGTTATGAACTTACAGGCATGCTTTGTCATGATTATGTTTACTTCGATGCCTGACCTTCTAAGCCCCGAAACTATGTTACATGACTTGTAAGCAGCGATACTGCCCGTAACTCCGACTATGACATTTCTTCCCTTTAGTTTATTTTTCATCCTTCTTGTTTTCTTTCTGAATCATATCTGCAAGTACTTCGAGGTAAGTGTCAAGACCCGGCTGGCCTTTCTCGTCTTTTCTCTTGTGCAGTATCTTTTTCCCTGCCCTGATAATAAAACCGAATTTTTGCGGAATATTATCTGTTTCAATTTCATTAAACGACATTTTTTTCTGTTCCTTTTTTTTCATTAAATACCTACCTTTAATTGTTTATTCTTTCTTTGTTGATTATGGTTTTTAGTTTTTCGCTTGAATCATCGAGATTGTCGTTAATTATTTCATAGTCATAGTTCTTCATCTGCGCAATTTCTTTTTCCGCAACCGCTATTCTGGCTTCAATAACTTCGGCGCTGTCCTTTTTTCTCGCTTCAAGGCGTTTCCTGTAGATGTTTATTGAAGGCGCTTTGACAAAAACAAGTATTGATTCAGGGAATATATTTTTTATTTTCATTGCTCCCTGAACGTCAATTTCAAGAACAATGTCTTTTCCTTTTGTTAAGGTGTCTTTCAGGAACTTACTGGGGGTTCCATAATAATTGTTATAAACAATACACCACTCCGCAAACCAATTCTCTTCTATTCTTTTTTTAAATACATCCTTAGAGAGAAAATAATATTCTTTCCCGTTGATTTCCCCCTTCCTTGGGTGGCGAGTAGTTGCGGAAAGGGAGTTGATGAGATCCGGGACTTCCTTAAACAATCTATCGGTTAAGGTGGTTTTACCTGCTCCTGATGGGCCGGAAATCACAAATAATTTACCTTCTCTGTTATCGTTTTTCTCCATACCGGGATACGGCCGTTATTTGTTTTTCGTAAAATTCCTTTTACGCGGCGAATGATTTTTCTTAAGATTATTGGGAAACCTGTCAGCAATTGTCTCGGGCTGTAATGCAGATAGAATAACATGGTTGTTGTCAGTTATTATCACGGAACGGGTCTTACGGCCGCATGCGGCATTAATAAGAATGCCGTTTTCTCTTGCTGTTTTTTCAAGACGTTTTATAGGCGCTGAATCAGGCGAAACCAGCGCGACTATACGCTGAGCTACAACCAAATTGTTAAACCCTATATTTATTAGATCCATAGCCATAAGTTTAGCTGATTATTATAATAAATTAAGTTAGTAATGTCAAATAATATTTATTACTTTTATTATTTATTTCTTGTGACATTTTAATAAAAAATAATTCTATTTTTAGTCTTGTATCATTGTAGATTGGAAAAGCGATAGTGTTCTTAGGATTGATACGTTAATAAATTGAACAGGTTATTGCGGAATGTATGCATTTAAATACCTATAAAAGGGAAAACCCTACTACAGGTTTAGCAAACCCGCCCCTTCAGCAACTTGGGTACCTCTCCGTCCGTTGAAAAACACATAATATTAATTACTGGCTGGCATCTAATTGGTGTCCATTTAAAAGGATAATCTTATATATTTAACATATTTCATTAATAAATATCAATATAAATTCCTTAAATAATTAATTAAGGAACAGGTTGTTTGTACAACCTATTAATTGTTATAAGCCGCTATATATTATTATGGGCGTGGTTGATAAATAAATATTAGGTTCAAACGTACACTCAATTAAATTATTATCAACAGTGCTTACTTTAACAGGAATAATGTTTTTACCGTTTTGTACTACTTTAATGTTCATCCGGTTCGGGCCGGTAGTTAATTTTATGTAAAATTTTTCAACTTCTACTGGGCTGTCCATTGTGATTGAAAGTTTTTGCTCGTAGTTTTCCTGATACTGCCTGTATTCAAACATCCCCGTTGTGTACCCAAGGAATATTGGGGCTATCAGAGTATTGTTTGACATGTAGGTTGTATTCAGAGGCAAACGTGGCGCCAACCAGAACTTTTTAGCATTTTTGTCCATGCAAAGTCCGGTCATGTTGTAATAAAAATTCCAACATCCAGGAGAATTCATGTATGCATGATTGCCCCACCCCTGTCCTTCACCATTATCGCCAAACGATTTGCAGGGCCAATCCCATACCCTTGGGTAATCTTTAAATAAACCCTTCCAAGTCCTGTATGCAACTTCCAGCGCCATGTCGATTTTGTCATTGGAAGCCGCATAAGCGCTGAACTGGGCTATATTGTAACCGGGCCATTGTTCGTTGTCTGAGGAAGGACATGAGCATTCTGAAGGAGGCCAAAACTGACCAGTTTCAGGTACTCTGCCATTATATATACCCCTATTAGCCAAATTTGTTTTATAAATTCTGTCTATTGCCTGGTTAATTCTTGACTGGTCATGTATTTTCCCAAGATAGAGCATATCAGCCATTATCGTACCGCTTAACATACCTGTAATACAAGTCATGTTGTTTCCTGTATCGCTAATCCAGTTTATGTAATATCCGTTATTTGGTTCCCAGAGACCTCCATCAACAACCGTCTTCTCGAAAGTTTCTGAACCCTGTTTATACCAGTTATTTAAAGTATTATACCAAGTTGTTTCATTAAATAATGCAGCCATGTACATACCGGCTTTATAACTAGCAAGTTGTATTTCAGCGGAATACGCACTTGAACCCCAAAGTCCTCCAACATCATAAGTATTGGTTGCCCCGTGGTCATCAACCAGATAATCGCCTTTTCTTGTGTCGATGTCATTATTTCTCATGAATTTAATTGTATCTTTTATTCCGGGATAGTTAACCTTTAGTTTGGAGAGGTCGCCTGTCCACATATAATTCCTTAATGAATGCAGTACTAAAGCTCCCCCGCTATCCCCCCCGATTGGATAATTACATCCACAACCGGTACCAGGGTTGGGCATGTTTATACAGTTTACTCCAAAATCATGAGGAACTGCACCGTATACGTTTGGTGTGACAAGGGTATTGGAAATCAGGCTATCCGCACATAATTTCATCTCGCCATAATCAGCCTCAGGGGAAAAGAATATGGTTCCTATACCACAATGATACCTCTGGTCTATCGTTCCGCACATAGGTCCGTCTACAGCCTCTTCCATCACAGTGAACCTGTTGTCTTCTGCCCATATGGCATTATGTGATAGAATATAGAGTGAGTTTATCAGCATATCCTGATACCATTCAGGGAAATTGGAATCGAAAATTTTCTGGTGCCAGGCCTCAACCTTAGCAAGAAGGGTTGAAAAATATGAATAACCATATTCAGCAATAAGCTGTGCTGTAGTAAAATTATAAGGTGCCGCAGTGTGCCTGAAACCCACAGACCGTCCACTTAAAACCTCATCTTTTGCTAAACTTGATACATATTTGTTCTCCCTGAAGCCCTCAGCCTGACCGTCCAAAATCATTTCAGCTTTGTGCCAGGCCAGGACAAAACAAATCTTTCTGGACTCGCCGGGCCTAAGTGTAATTTTTGAAGCAAGCATACAAGAGTTTCCCTTGAAAATATTCCCTAATATTCCGTCTGTAGTAAAATCTGATTTTTTTGCTCCATAGCTTGTTGTTGCAGATCCGTCATTTATAACCATAGTCGTATGACTGCCGCCTTTAAAGTTAAAATTTAATCCTTTTTTATTGTTGGAGTCATCAAGAATTTCAGCCTGGGTGCTTTTCCCTGCCGTGGTCCATCGGGTATTCCAATTAAAGGCGAGAGCGGCATCCACGTTTACCTCTTGATTATTGGTGATTGTGAATTCAAACATTGCAAGAGGCAGAGAACAGTTTTTATCAT
The DNA here is from genome assembly GCA_030618495.1 of Clostridia bacterium. Classification (GTDB taxonomy): domain Bacteria; phylum UBA6262; class WVXT01; order WVXT01; family JAUXBS01; genus JAUXBS01. The sequence goes on along the minus strand of JAUXDE010000068.1, from coordinate 5,664 downwards.
CACCCGGTATCATAGGAGAGAACGCCTTGAGAACAAGAATAACAGGCATGGCTGGTTTAGTGTATGTCAGAGTTGCTTTTGGATAGAACCCTACATAGTCAATGTCCACAGCGCGTTCCTGTAGTACAGTTTTATAAATTGAGTCGTTTTTACTGGTGAATAATATAAATGGACACACAGTTTTATTGGTAGGCCATTTACTGGAATCCCTTTCACTGCAGGCAATCCCGGTAAATTTTCCGGCACCGTTAATCTCTATCTGCCCTACTCCCATACCGCCAAGAGGAACCCATCCAAGGTTAAAGGGGGGTTTGTCTGGAGCGGTATAAGAAAATGCCATTTTAGCACCGCTCGAGAACAACAACAGCATTGTGAATAAACCTATCCTTACATTAACTTTCATCATTTTTTCTCCTTATCCGATAACTGAATAAATGTGAGACAATATATTACTTATTTATCGAAAAAAATGCAACAGAAAAAAGGGGTCTGTCAAGCCAAAGTAAAAGTGTTTCTCGTCGAGTTCTCTTATTGCAAGCAGTCCACCGTCGGAGGTGACTTCGGAACCTTTCAATCCGATTTTCAGTTTCCTGTTGAATTGTACATCAATATAGTTATTTTTCGCTTCACCCATTGGGTGCCTCCCTTTTTCGTCTCATTTTAACCATATTATAGATGAGAAATGAGGTTTTTTCAAGACAATATTTCGTTGTTAAATGGAGCATGCACCTTTATATTTATTTTTTTCCGTGGCGGTTATTTTTGGAGTTTCGTAGTGATTTTACTTTTTCTTCATCCCTGGCGGATAATTCCATCCTGTTTGTTTGTCCGTATAGGATGCTCCTGATATGATATGCCTGGCTCAATTCAGGGTTTATATTTATAGCGCCGGTTAAATCGGATATTGCTTTCTCAAAAAGCCCGCTTTTCCATAATGCAACTCCCCTGTTTACCCATGCGCTGTAATTTCCCGGATCCAATTCTATTGCTTTGTTGAAATCCTCTATGGCCTCATTGTAAAGTTTTTTAATTCCATAAATTGTCCCCCTGCTTATATAAGTTTTTGGATTATCAGGGGCAAGTTCAATTGATTTACCAAAATCAGACAGCGCTTCGTCAAAAAGCCCCCTATCCCTGCGGTAAATTGCCCGGTTAAAATACACGTCAGGGTCATTAGGGGTAGTATTTATCGCCTTATCTAATTCAGCCATTTTTTCATGTTGTTTTTTATTCTCCAGCGCAGTTTCCATGTTCTTGCGGGCTCCAACGTATTTCGGCTCAAGTTCTATGGTTTTCCTGAAATCCGCAATTGCCTTGTCGTACTCTCCCATCTTCAAGTACGCGGCGCCGCGGTTATTGTATGCCCTTTGAGATTCAGGGTTAAGCTGAAGAGCCCTGTTAAAATCGGCTATAGCCCTGTCATGAAGGTTTTTGCCTGCATAGAATATACCCCTGTTGTTGTACGCTTTTGAGGATGTACTGTTTGTTTTTATCACGTCCGTCCAAAGTGTGGAGTCATCCTTCCAGGTATTATTCCTTCCGCGGGTTAATGTAGAAAACATTATAATTATTGATGCAATGATGGCGGGCAGTACCCTCCGGCGAACTTTATCGGACGTAAACCTGAAAATTAAAAACAATACCGCCGCAAAAAGACCCACCCCTGGCAGGTAAACCCTGTGTTCGTTCATTATTATCCTCAGGGGGAGTATACTTGATGTCGGGAGCAGGGTTACGAAGAACCATATTACGAAAAACGAAGCTGTTCTTGAGTGATTTCTAAGCCGCCAGGCAGCCAGCGCGATGAGCATTATAACGGCAAGGGACAGCCACACGCGGGGGTCCGCGGCGGTCTTTGATACGGAGACATAGTGTTCGGAAGAAAGTCCACCGGGAAATATAGTCAGGCCGATATATTTTACAATCACCCTGGTTTGTGTTATGAAATAATTATAAACGCTTTCCTTCCCGCCGGGCGAACTGAATTCCTTGATGGCTCCGTGGGCTAAGAACCTGACAAGGAAATAAGCTGAGGCAACAAATATGTAAGGCAAATGAAGTTTTTTAATGTTGGCGGCAAATGCGTTTTTCTTAAAACCGGTTATGAAATACCAGTCAATAACCATAACCACGAGCGGAAGAGTTATCGCTATTTCCTTACTCATAAGGGCAAGAATGAAAGAAGCCAGGGATAAAAAGCGCAGCCCCGTTTTTCTTTCTCGTACACTTAATAAAAATAAAATAATGGCTGCCATGTAGAAAAAAGCCGCCATGAGCACGGACCTCTGCCACACGTAGTTGACTGCTTCAGAGTTTATCGGGTGGGCCGCAAATACCAGGGAGGTCAGAAGAGCTGTAAGGCGCCGGTTGTTGGCCGGCTCAGGGGTAGAGTTAGGGGCTATTGCCAAAGATGATATTATCATAACCAGCAGGTATACAAGTACTGCGTTGGCAGTATGGAAAACAATATTTACAAGATGGTATCCTGATGCATTCAGTCTTCCGTACTTATAATTCAAGGCAAAGGAAGCCATTAAAAGCGGCCGGTACCCTTCCTGCAGTCCGGGTGTACTGGAATCGGTGATAACCGGATTTATAAAAAACAAACCAATGTTTTCAGTCTTTCTTATCAGGCTGTTATCAACTATAGTGTCCATGTCGTCGTAAACGAACCCGTTTTTAAGACTGTTTGAATAAACGACAACGCAAAGAACTATAATAAGAACAATATGCTGCCACTTTATCAGCGGCGTTGAAGCCAAACTGTTTTTAACCGGTATACTTGTTTTTAAATTATTTTTCTTTTTGCCCATCTTTGCCTAATGTTTTCATGACCGTCTTAAAATCTTCAGGCAGGGGCGCCGTGAAGGTTATTTCCTGCTCGCCTGAAGGATGAACCAGTGTTATACTGCTGGCATGAAGCATTTGCCTGGGTATCTTTATTTTTAGTTTTCCCTTCCAGTAAGTTTTATCGCCTATCACGGGGCAGCCGATATGCGCCATATGAATGCGTATCTGGTGCATCCTGCCTGTCCTGGGTTTTGCCTCAACCAGGCAACAACTGCCTATTTTCCTTATTACGGAATAGTCGGTTATAGCATTTTTACCCCTTACCGGGCTAACCGCCATTTTTTTCCTGTCAAAATTGCTCCTGCCTATGGGGGCATCCACAAACCCTTTTCTTTTTTTTGGAGTTCCTTCAACTATCGTAAGGTAGCTTTTTTTGACCGTTCTTTTCGCAAACTGGACCGAAACCAATGACAACGCCGGCTGGTTTTTGGCAACAACAATAACCCCGGATGTGTCCTTGTCAAGCCGGTGGACTATGCCAAGCCGGCTGCTGTCGAGCGGGTTTTTGGCGCTCTTTCTTGCCGGCTCGGGCAAGTCGGGATAATGATGAAGCAGGGCATTAACGAGTGTCCCCGTGTAGTTCCCGCAGGCGGGGTGTACAACCATGCCCGGGGATTTGTTCACAACGATAATATCGTTGTCTTCATGTATTATGTTTAAGGGGATGTTTTCGGGTTTTGCCCTGTACCTGATTTTTTCGGGAACATTAATGAGAATTCTGTCAGATTCCTTTATCCGGTAGTTAGAGGATACAGGGGTGCCGTTAATGAGCACTTTTCCCTGCTTGATTGCGTTCTGGATGTAGTTTCTTGAATACCTGTGCAGAAGGATTTCTCTGAGGTAAGTGTCAATCCTTTTTTTTGAATTGTTTTTATTTACTATGACTTCTTTAGGTTTTTCTTCAGGCATTATATTATGGTTTATTCCCTGAAGTATTTATGTCAGGTTCGGTTACTTCCACTTCAGTCGAGATATCTTCGCCGCCGGATGATTCCGGCTTCTTCTTGAAATATATAATGAAGAGAAAAAAAGCGCCTACGCAGATACAGGAATCAGCTATGTTAAAAACCGGGAAAATCCTGAAATCTATAAAATCCGTTATAAAACCAAACAGGTATCTGTCAATGAGGTTGCCGGCTGCGCCTCCGAGTATCATTCCAAAGAAAAACCTCTCGGCCGGCGTTTTTAATTTTCCCCTTCTTTCAAAGATTACTATAGATAAAACGATGATGGTTGCGATTACAAGGAATACTATGTTCACTCCTGGGAATAAGCCGAAAGACATGCCCGTATTTTTCACGTAACTTAAATGTAGCACGTTTTTTATTACCGGTATTGACTGGCGGTAAGTCATCCCGGTTCTTATCAGGTGCTTGACCAACTGGTCAAGAGCAACAATAACTATTGATATTATATACATCATCTTGAAGCTATCCTTTAATTGTAATTAGAAATACGCTCCTGGCAGGTAAAATACGATGTATTACTTGTTAACAAGTGTCCAATTCGCTGTTAGTGCTCTGTGATTTTATCTTAAATACATGTCTATATTTACAGGATCTACCATTACCGTTTGAGATTCTATTATTTCTGGTACTTTTTCCTCTTTTACCATACTTCTTAATATGGTTCGCATCAGGAGAATCCCCAGCGCTATGGGATTAACGTTAAGGGTAGCCGCTAATTTTCCATCCTTTATTGCGTTAAGCCCGCTCATTGTTCCATCCAATCCTATAACCAGGGTTTTCCCGATCCTTCCTTTGTCAACTACAGCCTGTATAGAACCAAGGGCCATTTCATCGTTCAGCCCGAATATCACATCAAGATTGGAATGTTTTCTCATGATATTTTTGGCAATAACTTGAGCTTTGTTCCTTTTCCATTCTGCGGAAATGGATTCTACTACATGAATTTTCTTGTACTTCTTAAGTATATCATTTGTCCCGCGTTTAATGTCAATAGAATCACTTGCATTTTTTATTCCTTCAATAAGAGCGATTTTCCCTTCACCCCGTAAAATCCTGGCGATGTATTCCCCCACCTTTTGTCCTAATTTGCGGTAGTCATATCCCACGCAGGTGTCTATTTTTGCTTTTGGATTCATTTGAAAGTCCAGAAGATTAAATCCGAATACACGTATTTTTGCCTTATTAGCCATCTTTACATAAGGCCCAATGTTAGCTTTGCTTGATATAGCAATAATATCCGGCTTGTCTGCAATGGCTTTTCTTATTCCGGAACCGGGTTTTTTGAAATCATCGGGAGTTTGGCCTATGTAGTATATCTTAAGGTCAATGTTCCCGGCATCTTCAATGATTTCCCTCATTCCCAACAGTACGTTGGAATAAAATTGAGACTGACCGGAATAACATACTGCAAGCTTAATGGATGTTTTAGATGTAGTTACGTAAGGTATAACACGGTTACCGTGTTCCTTCTTTGCAATGGCAAGGGCGCTCTTTGTTCTTTCTGTAAGTTTGGACTTATTAAGCGCATTCTCAGGATAGTTTGCGATTCCCATGCTCAGTGTAACCTGTAGTCTTTTGTTTTTACTGTCCCTGTGAATCGTTTGAGAAACTTTTTTTCTTATGATTCGCAGTATGGATATGGCGCTGCCTTTTACCGTATCAGGTAGTATTATAGCAAATTCGTTATTGCTGTATCTTCCCACATTAAAGTAAGAGCGAACATTGTTTTTAATGGTTTTTGCGATGGATTTCATGATGGCATCTTCTCTTGCTTTATTGCAGGTTTTTTTAATAATGTTATACTGGTCAACATTGATTATTGCAAGGGTTATACAACTATTGTTCC
>JAUXDE010000157.1 GCA_030618495.1 Clostridia bacterium | reverse complement strand
CCTATATACCAGGCTGGGACTGTCACGGCCTGCCCATAGAGTTCCAGTTATTGAAGAACCTGGGGATAACCAAACATGAAATAGACCAGGTTAAACTGAGGAAGAAAGCCGCCGCATTCGCGATGAAATTCGTTGATATACAGAGGAAGGAATTCCTAAAATTAGGGCTAACGGGAGACTGGGACAACCCGTACCTGACCCTGGCTCATGATTACGAGGCAAGCATACTTGAAGTGTTTAAGACCATTGTAGGAAAGGGCTATATTTACAGGAAAAAGAAGCCGGTTTACTGGTGTTCGGAATGCGAAACAGCCCTTGCGGAAGCCGAGGTTGAGTACATGAACCACGCTTCTCCGTCAATATACGTTAAGTTCGGTGTAAAGGATTCTTCAGGAAAGCTTCCTGACGGAGCAAGTGTACTGATATGGACAACAACGCCCTGGACGCTGCCGGCGAACGTTGCCGTTGCATTCCATCCCGGACATGACTATTCGGTGGTTGAAACGGACAGGGGCATACTCGTAATGGCGAAGGCTCTAACTGACTGCGTTCTTGAAAGAATAGGCCTGGAGAAAAAGAAGCTGATAAAGACCTTAAAGGGCAGCGAACTTGAAGCCATTAAATGCCGTCATCCGCTAACAGACAGGGAATCCGTTGGTGTATGCGCCGATTGGGTTACCCTGGAAGAAGGAACAGGAGTGGTTCATATCGCCCCGGGGCACGGGAAGGATGATTATTCCACGGGGACAAAGTATGACCTTCCGGTTCTCAGCCCAGTTGATGACAAGGGTAAGTTCACCGGTGAAGTAAAGGAGCTTGAGGGAATGAAAGTGTTTGACGCAAACAAGCTCATCGTACAGAAACTCGCTGATTCAGGGGACATGCTTTTTACCCGGAATATCACACATTCCTATCCGCACTGTTGGCGGTGCAAAACTCCGGTTATATTCCGCGCAACTTACCAGTGGTTCCTGAACGTAGATAAAAACGGCCTCCGGGATAAACTGCTCGAGAAAATAAAGGAAGTCAGATGGTCGCCGGAGGGAGGAGAAAAAAGGATTAAGGGTATGGTGGAATCACGGCCGGACTGGTGCCTGTCAAGGCAAAGGAACTGGGGTGTACCCCTTCCGGTATTCTACTGCAGGAAGTGCAACACGCCGCTTATGTCAGAAGAAAGCATCAGCGCTTTCCAGGAAATCGTTAAAAAAGAGGGGACGGATTCCTGGTTTATAAGATCCCCGAAAGAAATACTTGGCGATAAAATAAAATGCGCAAAATGCGGGGAGAATGACTTTAACAGGGGAAAAGACATTCTTGACGTGTGGTTTGACTCGGGCTCAAGCTATAAAGCAGTAGTGGAGAGCAGAAAGGAACTTTCGTTCCCCGCGGACCTTTATCTTGAAGGTTCCGACCAGCACAGGGGGTGGTTCCAAAGTTCGCTGATAAATGCTGTTGCAGCCGAGAACGTCTCACCTTACAGGCAGGTGTTAACTCACGGTTTCATAGTTGACAGCCAGGGCAAAAAAATGTCTAAATCGATTGGCAACGTTATTACCCCCCAGGAGATAATGAAGAAGTATGGCGCTGACATCCTGAGACTCTGGGTTTCTTCGGTTGATTACACAGAGGACATAAGAATATCCGATGAAATTATAACCCACGTTGTTGACAGTTACAGGCGTTTCAGGAACACTTTTAAATTCCTGTTGGGAAACCTGAATGGATTCAACTCAACCAAAATGGTAGCATACAAGGACTTGCTGGAAATCGACAGGTATATACTTCATGAACTTAACAACGTCACTAAAATGGTTACAAACCATTATAACAGCTATGAATTCCACCGAGTGTACAGAATACTTCATGATTTCTGCGCAGTCCAACTCTCCTCTTTTTATTTTGACTGCCTGAAAGACAGGCTCTACACTTTTGCAAAGGATTCTTTGCCCAGAAGATCCGCCCAGACGGTGCTGCAGCAGATAGCAAGCGTTATCTCAGTGCTCTTGGCGCCTATATTATCACATACGGCCGAAGAGGTATGGGAATTGTTCCTTTCAAAAGATTCCGATAAGAAGAGTGTGTTCCTGGCGGACGCTCCGGGTGAGACAAAGGAGTACAACAACGAGATACTTGCTGCAAAATGGGAAAAGGTTATGGAGGTGCGAGGGAAAGTATTGAAGGCTCTTGAACTTGCCCGGGGAAAAGGTTTAATCGGGAATTCACTTGCCTCGCAGGTCATGCTGTGGTCCGGTGATAAAGCTATCGCAGGGCTGATAGGCGATGAAACCATAAACTGGAACGAGGTTTTCATTGTATCAGACGTTAAAATATGCGGTTCATTTGATGAAATAAAGAAGTGCGACATAAACATCATTGATGAAAACATCTCGGTAGGAATAAACAAGGCCCCGGGTGAAAAATGCGTAAGGTGCTGGAACTATACCACTGATGTTGGAAAAAATACTGAACATCCGCAATTATGCGGGCGCTGTATATATAACTTATAAGCATGATCAAAGTACCGGAATATAAAAGTCATCCTGTAAAAAGAAATAAAAAGTTTATTGAAATATTTGTGGACAACTGATAAATAATTAGTTATAATTCAACGCACATGAAAGAATTTAAGAGGAGGCAATTAAATGAAAAAAGGATCAGGAAAAAAAACCATTGAAACAGTTTTCACAGTTGAAAAAAGCACGGGATTGTATGACAAAATATCGTTTGACAACATGCTATCAAACGAAATTGTCAGGGCAAGCAGGAACAATAGTTGTATAACCCTTGCAATAATCAATGTT
>JAUXDE010000101.1 GCA_030618495.1 Clostridia bacterium | reverse complement strand
TTTCATTTTCAACTGATTGCTTGAAATCTCTATTGCATTATTTATCACGTCCTCAATATTGAATTTCTCTTCCTTCATGCTGTACTGCCGGGAAAACCCGAGTAAATTCAGTATTATTCCTTTGCACCGCTTCGTGTATTTCTCTATTTCAAGGAGGCCTTTCTTCGTTTCCCCGTACTCCTGGGGCTGTTTCAATAAAAACTGCGCCTGCCCCAGGATAACCGTAAGCGGGTTATTCAATTCATGAGCAGTCCCGCCCGCAAGCTGGCCGACCGCCGCCATTTTTTCCGATTGTATCAGCTGCTCCTGGGTGTTTATCAATTCCTGGGTTCTTATTTCCACGAGCATTTCCAGTGATTGGTTCATCTTTTTTATTTCTTCATTTGCCTTTTTAACTTTTTCTTTTTCGTCTAACATGATTTTTTGGTAGTAATTGCTTATCAGCCCAACCATGAATATAAACACAACCCTGGAAACAAGAACACCGATATCCCCACCTGTAAAATCGAATTTTTGCAAGAAAATAATATATGCCGGATATACGACTATCGGAATACTCCAGCTGAATAATACCATTCTCCTGCTGGTATGGGAAAACCCCCCTATCAGGGGTAAAATAAAATAAATCATGAAAAAAGGGCTGTCAAGACCGCCGGTGATATCAATGGCATAGGTTGTTAGAAGAACGTCAAAAACATTAATGAAGTATTTAACTGAAACATGTATCCGTTTAAAAGTAATAATCAATCTTAAAATAACGTAAAATGCCAGCGCTAATCCCGTGAATATACCTACTTTTCCGGAAGAAATACCGATGCCCAGCGCCATCATTATAAATACTATCAAATATCCGACAGCAATAACCACGACCCGGACTCTCAAATGAATTTTTAGTATACTGATTATTTCCTTTCTATTCTCCAGCTTCATAATTTAATCCTTCCCCCGGCTTAGCGTTTCTATCAGTATTACCTTGATATCTTTATTATCTTGTATTCCATGACTCCCGCCGGAACGGTAATCTTCACCACGTCCCCCGCCTTGTGGCCCAGGAGTCCCTGCGCCATCGGGGATTCAATTGAAATCTTTCCTTCGGTTATGTCCGCCTCGTCGGCTGACACCAGGACCCATACCAGGTCTTCATCCGTCCTGACGTTCTTCAATCCTACACTCGCCCCGATGTACACCGTATCAGACGGCAGGTTTTCATCTTCAATCATCCTGGCATTGCGCAGTTTGGTTTCCAGGGTAGCTATCCTGCCCTGTAAATGCATCAGGGCTTCCTTCGCGGCGTGGTACTCCGCGTTTTCCTTTAAATCCCCCTTCTCCCTGGCAACCTCTATTTCCGTTGAAAGTTCAGGTCTTGTACTTTTTAATTCCATTAACTTATTCCTTAATTTCTCATAACCCTTCCTGCTCATATAGACGTTCTCTTTTGCCATTGGCTGTCTCCTTTGTGTTTTTATATTTGATATTAATATAATATATTACAGGAATAGCGGTTTGTCAAGGAAATGTTTAGAAATTAAAAATCTGCCCCGCTTTTCCATTTCCCGCTTTTCCATTTGACAATTGTGATATATTTTGCTAAAAAAGTATAATATGTCTTACGGGAGTTTTATAAAATGGTAAAAAAGGTCTTAATCGCCTCTTACGATATAGAAATCCGCGACTCAATAAAAAAATGCCTTGAAGGATATGGCCTGGAATTTATTGAAGCGGCAAGCGGTATATCATTAACCTATAAATCCGTAGAATTGAAGCCCGATTTAATAATCATGTCCTTCTCTCCCGCAAACCTTGCGGCGTATCACAAAATAAAAGAAGGCAAGCCGGAAAAAACCGCAGTTCCGATAATCCTTCTTTTACCATCAGTGGTTTCACTGCCACCGGGGTCTAAAATAAAAATGTCCGAAATCGTCAAGGACAACCTTCTTCTTGAATTATCCAGGCCGTCATTCAGAAAAGAACTTTTATCCTCAGTGAAAACACTTACAGGGGAGCTGAAACCCGCCCCAAAAAACGCGGCGGAAAAAGAAGATAAAACTTCCCTGCCCTCCTGGGACGATATCGTACAGGGCGCTTCTCCCCGTAAAGATTCAAAGACAACAACAACACCCCCCCCTGAAGCGAAAAAAGCGCCTTCCCGGGAACCCTCCACCGTACAGAATAATATAAAAAAACCCCCTGAAACAAAGAAAGAACCCGAAAAAACATCCCCTCCGGATACCGAAAAGCCGCAAGAAGGCAAGATTGTTCCGAATGATAAAGAAGAAGGCGCGGTTTTGAAAGCAAAATCACTTATAGACGACCTCCTTGAAGGAAAACCCGGGGACGAAAAAAAATACAACCTGGAAAAATCCAGGGAACTTATCGATAAGATGTTAATCACTGCGGACACGCCTATAGAAACCGTCAAACACGAAGAGCAGCCTGAAAAATCCGCCTCCGCCAAAGATGAAAAGGACAGCGCGGAAGAAAAGAAATTATCCGGGAAACCCGCCAAACCGGAAACAAAACCGGCTGAAGCCAAGCCGGAAGCAAAATCGGCTGAAGCAAAACCGGAAGCCAAACCAGCTGAAGCCAAAACGGAAGCAAAACCGGCCGAAGCCAAACCGATGGAAATCATCAGATTTGAGCAGGATTCCGGACTGGAAACCAAAACACCGGGGCAAATAGAGAAAACCGAAGAATCCAAAAAGGAAAAAACAACAAAAAAGAAGGACTCCGGATTAAAAACAAAAATACCCGGCAAAGAACCGTCCCGGGAAAAACCTGAAAAGGAAAAACCATTTCAAAAGAAACCTCCTGTCGAAAAAGATGAAACAAAAACTCCCCCGAAAAAAATACTTCTTGCCGATGATGAAATAGACATAAGAAACGGTATAAAGGAAGCCCTTGAAATGGAAGGGTACAGCGTGACAACCGCTGATAGCGGCGCGCAACTCGTGGAAACAGGCAAAACCCTTGAGCCCGACCTTATCATTGCCGATGTCATAATGCCCGGCCTCAGCGGCTACAGGGCGGTTGGAAAACTGAAAAACACTGACAGATTTATAAACATTCCCGTAATATTCATGACGGCAAAGGTAAAAGACGAAACCATGTATGAAACGCTAAAACCAAAAGGTCCGAGTTATTTCATGCCGAAAACCTTTGAAATGGAAGAACTATTGGAGAAGGTAAATTCGATATTAAAAAAGAAGACCTGACAACTGATTCCTCAAAACTTGCAGGGGTCTGACCCCTTTTTACTTTAATTGCTCTTTTAAAATCCTGTTTACAACAGCGGGATTTGCCTTGCCCTTGCTTTTCTTCATAACCTGCCCTATGAGAAATCCGATTGCCTTTTCTTTGCCTTTCCTGTAACTTTCAACCGATGCCGGGTTTTCCCCTATCACTTCTTTAATGATTTTTATTATCTCCCCCTCATCCGAAACCTGTACCAGGTTTTTTTCCTTTATAATATCCGCGGGGGCTTTACCGGTCTTATACATATCATCGAACACCGTCTTAGCAATCTTGCCCGATATCGTCCCTTTGTTGATTAGTTCAATCATATCGACAAGCATTTCCGGAGATACGGGGGATTCTTCTACGGACTTGTTCTCTTCGTTAAGATGCCCCATCAGGTCGCCCATAATCCAGTTCGCAACGGTTTTGCAAAACTTTTTATCCCCGGAAACATCCTTTACTTTCTTCAGGCAATCCTCATAGTAATCGGCAAGCGCCTTCTCCGCGGTCAATATCTTCGAATCATAATCCGAAAGACCGTAATTATTTATGAACCTCTTACGGCGCGCCCGGGGCAATTCCGGCAGTGTCTTTAACACCTCTTCTTTCCACTTCTCTGAAACCACGATTGGGACAAGGTCCGGTTCAGGAAAATACCTGTAATCATGAGCTTCTTCCTTGGAGCGCATTGAAAAAGTCTTTTCCGCCTTTTCGTCCCAGAGCCTGGTTTCCTGGTGGATTTTCCCGCCGCCCTCAAGCACTTCTATCTGTCTTTCTGACTCGTACTCCAGCGCCCGCTGTATGCCCTTGAAGGAGTTCATATTCTTGACCTCTGTTTTTACTCCCAGCCCCTCTTCTCCCGCGGGCTTCACGGATATATTGGCATCGCATCTCAGCGAACCCTTTTCCATATCACAGTCGGAAACACCCAGGTACTGCAGTATGCTCTTCAGGGTCTTAAGGTATTCCTGCGTTTCCGCCAGGCTGCTAATGCAGGGCGTGGTAACGATTTCCATCAAGGGCGTGCCGGTACGGTTAAAATCAACAAGGCTGCCTTCGCACATATCATGAATTGATTTCCCGGCATCCTCTTCAAGATGGATTCTGAGTATTTCTATCTTTTTCTTCTCCCCTTCAACCGTTACTTCTATAAACCCGTTTTCGGCAAGGGGTTTTTCGTACTGGGAAACCTGGTAGTTCTTCGGCAGGTCAGGGTAAAAATAGTTTTTCCTGGCGAATATAGAATAAGGCGCTACGCTGCAGTTCGTGGCAATTGCCGCTCTTATGCCGTACTCCACCACTTTTTTGTTCAGCACCGGCAGTACGCCGGGCATACCCATGCACACGGGACAGGTATGGGTATTGGGTTCAGCCCCGAATTCAGTCGAACATCCGCAGAATATCTTGGACACAGTCTTTATGTGCGCGTGAACTTCAAGGCCTATCGTCACCCTGTACTTTTCCATTAGATTTCCATTATCCTAATTTCGGTTGTTTGCGGTGCCATTCGGTACTCTGTTCGTAACTGTAAGCCACTTTAAATATGGTCTCTTCATCAAACGGCTTTGCCAGTATCTGCAAGCCTATCGGCATTCCTCCCCCGTCAAAACCGCACGGGATGGAAATGCCCGGAATACCGGCAAGGTTTGCTGAAATAGTGTATATATCCGACAGGTACATTTTAAGCGGGTCTTCCATCTTTTCCCCAGCCCTGAAAGCCGTCGTTGGAGCAGTGGGGGTTATTATAACATCAACTTTTTTAAATACCTCGTCAAAATCTCTTTTAATCAGGGTCCTCACCTTCTGCGCTTTCAGGTAATAGGCATCGTAGTATCCTGATGAAAGGGAGTACGTACCGAGCATTATCCTCCTCTTAACCTCCTGCCCAAAACCTTCCCCTCTCGTTTTATTATAAACATCTATCAGTGAAAGGCCGGGATCTTCCTCCGAAGTCCTGTACCCGTATTTCACCCCGTCGTAACGCGCGAGGTTGGAACTTGCCTCCGAGGGCGCAATAATGTAGTAAGCGGCAACGGCATACTCGGTATGGGGCAGTGAAACCTCCATAACCTTTGCCCCCATGCTTTCCAGCAGTTTTACGGCCTCCCTCACCGCCTTCTCCACCCCTTTGTCCAATCCTTCGCTGAAGTATTCTTTCGGCATACCGATTCTAACGTCCTTCACATTGTTTTCAAGGGATTTCGTATAATCGGGAACAGGCAGGTCAACGGATGTGGAATCTTTCTTATCGTGTCCGGCAATCACGTTCAACAACAGGGCAGAATCGGTGACATCCCTTGTAACGGGGCCTATCTGGTCTAGTGATGATGCAAATGCCACAAGACCGTACCTTGAAACACGCCCGTAAGTGGGCTTAAGCCCCACAACGCCGCAAAACGACGCCGGCTGCCTGATGGACCCGCCCGTATCAGACCCGATTGCAAGAACGGTCTGCCCCGCAGCCACAGCCGCGGCAGCCCCGCCGCTGGACCCGCCGGGAACGCAGTCCAGGTTCCATGGATTTCTTGTTGTGCCAAAATGTGAAGTTTCCGTTGAGGAGCCCATGGCAAACTCGTCAAGATTCGACTTGCCGATAAGCACGGCGCCCGCATCCCTTAACTTCACCGTTACCGTGGCATCGTAAGGTGAGATAAAATTATGAAGTATTTTCGAAGAACACGTTGTTTTTACGCCCTTCACGTTGATGTTATCCTTGATAAGCACCGGCACACCCGCCAGTATTCCCGTATCGCCGCCCTCCGAAATCTTTTTATCCGCCTCCCTCGCCTGCCTGATGGCAAGCTCTTTCGTAAGAGAAA
>JAUXDE010000058.1 GCA_030618495.1 Clostridia bacterium | reverse complement strand
TCTGTGTAATGTTACTGGTATGGTATAATATTTTAGCATAAACCATTGCTAAAAGTCAAAATATATTCAGGGGCATTGTAATTCTTTTTTATTCTTACTAACAATAGAATAAAGCAGATATTTCATTGTAAATTGTAGTAATATATGTTATAATTAGAGTATGCAGAAAAAAGATACTGAGTCAAAAATCGAGAAAAGACGGTACCCGAGACTGCCTATTGAAATAAAGTTCCACTGCTATGACCGTGAGCCCAAACACGGCAACGGGTTGCTGCACTTTTATTCGAAAAACCTTAGCTGCGGGGGAGTATACCTGAAAGGGGATACTTCCTTTAACATCGGAAGCGTTCTTCACATGGATTTTAAACTTCCTGGCCTTAAACAGATAATATCCGTAAGCGGAGTCATCGTGAGAAAAGAAGAGAACGGATTGGGTGTAAGGTTCTTAACCCTGAACATAGATGAATTTGAAACAGTTGAGAACTTTGTAAACGAATATATGAGTTAACGCAAATTACCTGACCTTCAGTAGATTTTTCATTTCCTTGACAGCATTCTCCAAACCAACCGTTATAGCCCTGGAAATAATTGAATGGCCTATGTTTAACTCGTTCATTCCGCAAATCCCCGCCACGGGCGTCACATTTTTATAATCCAGTCCATGGCCGGCATTCAGAACCAGCCCAAGGTTTACAGCCAATTCCGCTGATTTCCTCAGCCTTGCCAGTTCTTTTCCTTTTAGCCGCTGCGTCCCCGCATTGGCATAGGCGCCGGTATGGAGTTCAACACAGTCAGCCCCGACTTCTCCTGCCGCCTTAACCTGCTTTAATTCGGGGTCAATAAAAAGACTGACAATTATTTTCTTTTTCCTTAAACGTTTTACTGCCTCGCTGATTTTTTTCTTCCGGGCGCAAACATCAAGTCCGCCTTCGGTGGTAAGTTCCTGCCTTTTTTCCGGGACCATGCATACATTGTGGGGTTTCAGTTTCAATGCAATTCCTACAATTTCCTCAGACACGGCCATTTCAAGATTTAACTTGGTTTTTACTCTTTTCCTTAACTCAAAGACATCAACATCCTGGATATGGCGCCTGTCCTCCCTTAAATGAACGGTAATGCCATCGGCTCCCGCTTTCTCAGCAATTACGGCGCCTGAAAGCAGGTCCGGCTCAGACCCGCCGCGGGCCTGGCGCAGAGTCGCAATATGGTCAATGTTCACGCCAAGTTGTAACATCTATTTTCCAATATATTTCACATACCACCATAACACGGTTGCAAGAATTACCGCAATTATTTTTATCCAGATGTTTTCTTTAAAGTTTCTGATCATTTCAGTTTTAGAAAAGAACCCGTCAAGCAATCCCGGCGCCAGGCGCTCTACTACTTTTTCCTGTATATTGCTACGAGTCTCCTTTTAAGTTTTTCAATATCGATATTGTTGTCAAAGTCCTTGCCGTAACCAAGGGATATTCTTCCGGACTGCTCGGAAACAACGATAGAGCAGGCATCAGACACCTCGGTAATACCTATTGCTGCCCTGTGGCGTGTCCCCAAAATCTTCTTTATATTCAACTCGCTTGCCAGGGGCAGAATACAGCCGGCCGCAAGTATCTTATTCCGCCTGATTATCACAGCCCCATCGTGTATGGGTGAGGTAACCTGAAAAATTGAAATCAGAATTTCAGCAGAAAGATCTCCATTCACCTGTATGCCGCTCTCTATATAATTCCTCAGCCCTGTTTTCTGCTCAAGGACAATCAGCGCGCCGCAGCGTTTTTTCTTCATAACTTCAACTGCTTTTACGATTTCATCAATAAACGCCATCTGTTCCTTGAAGGAAGTCCTGCCAAAAGAAGTCTGCCCCAGATTTGCAAGCGCGGTTCTGAGTTCCGATTGAAAAACAATAACGATTGCAATTATACCGGCAACCCAGAACTTGCCCAATATCCATTTAAGGGCTTGAAAATGCAAAACCTGCGCAAGCATCGTTGTTATGAAAAGAATCAATATCCCGCGCAGCACCAGGACCGCCCTCGTGCCCCTTATAAGCACCAGCAGGTAATAAAAGATTAAACTAACCACAAGTATATCCAGCGCGTTAATTATGTAATTATTCCATACTTCAATCAATAACTTCAAGCGTCACCTCTCCGGTTCGTTCTTCATGTTTTTCATTTTCTGTTTTATTTTTTCGGTTCTGTTCCTGATTTTCTTCTTGATTTCCGCCTTTCCCTTTCTCACGCGGGCTTTTAATTCAATCTTATGCTTCTTTCTCTCATAATATGCGGCAGGCACACCCGAAACAACACCCAGCTTCCTGCCCACTTTGTTAAAAACCTCAAGAACGTACGTCAACTGTTTCTTTGTATGGGTTGCCATGTAACTCGTCCTTATCATTGACCTGCCCTTCGGAACAGCGGGTGATACAACGGGTGTTGTGAACACCTTTGCGTCAAAGAGTTGTTTGCGCATCATAAGAGCCGTGGAATCATTCCCAACCACAATTGGAACTATCGGGGTTTCGCTTGCTCCTGTATCATATCCCATAGACCTGAGCCCGTCACGCATGAATTTTGCATTAATCCACAACGCCTTCCTCCTCCATGGCTCAGCCCTCACGATATCTATGGCTGCCGATATGGACGCAACAGACGCCGGTGGGAGGGCTGCCGTAAACATCAACGACCTTGCATTGTGTTTGAGATAATGTATCATTTCCTCCGACCCCGAGATGAATCCCCCTACGGAAGCAAAACTCTTGCTGCAGGTGCCCATGGATATATCGACATCCTTTTCCAGTCCGAAATGCTGCGCAGTACCCCTCCCGGTCCTGCCGAGAATTCCCACGCTGTGCGCATCATCAACCATAACCCTGGCGTTGTGCTTTTTTGCGATTTTTATTATCGCAGGCAAATTCACGATATCCCCCTCCATGCTGAAAATCCCATCAACAACGATGAGTTTTCCTTTCCCGGGATCAGCAGCCGCAAGAATCCTTTCCAGGTCCTCCATATTGTTATGCCTGAACCTTTTCGTTTCAGCAAAGGACATGCGGCATCCGTCAATGATACTCGCGTGATTGAAGCGGTCGGCATATATTATATCATCCTTGCCTGCCAGTCCGGCAATAGCCCCGAGGTTTGCCTGCGCGCCGGTTGTAAAAACCAGAGCAGCTTCCTTACCCATGAAGCTTGCAAGCTTCTCTTCAAGCTTTACATGTATATCCATTGTCCCGTTCAAAAACCTTGAACCTGTACAGCCAACCCCGTACTTTTTAATAGTTTTTATTGCGGCTTCCTTCAATTTCGGATGCAGGGCAAGCCCAAGATAATCATTCGAGCCTATCATTATCATTTTCCTGCCGTTTATCTTAACAGTCTGCTTCTGCCCTGATTCAATTTCTATAAAATACGGGTATATTCCCGCCCTTATCGCAACACGGGCTGCGGTAAATTGCTTATGTCTGTCAAAAATATCCATTCTAACACTCCTAATGTTTTATAATTTCACCCTTCCGCAATGTTGTTCCCTCTGCTTCCCGGGTAAGTTATTAATATGATTTATATTATCAAAATATTATATTATGTCAAGTAGATAATAGGGATTTGACTCCTATTTTCAAGAAATTCAAGACCTGGCCCCGGTTATTTCATTCACTGTTTTAATTCTGTTCTTTGTCATATAATCCCTGATCCCCCTGGCAATTTCAAGCGGTAGCTGCGGGTTAACGAAGATTCCCGTACCGATTGAGACCGCGCTTGCTCCGGCAATAATAAATTCCAGGGCATCCCCTGTGCTCATAATACCGCCCATACCGATAACCGGGATACTGATTGCCCTTGCTGTTTCCCAAACCATCCTCAGGGCTATCGGTTTTATGGCAGGGCCTGACAAGCCTCCCGAACCTGCGGCAATAACGGGTTTCCTGTTATCGACATCAATAGCCATTGCCTGAAAAGTATTAACCAGCGCAATGGCATCCGCGCCTGCAGCTTCGGCTTCCAGCGCTATGGCCGCAATATCCGTAACATTAGGAGTAAGTTTTACAATCAGGGGTAACCCGGTCTCTTTCCTTACCCTGCTTACCAGCTCATGGGTAATGTCTTTATCCTGGGCAAATAGTTTATTCCTCTTGCCGGAATTACCGGCGCCTTTAACGTTAGGACATGATATATTAAGCTCTATACCGTCCACCTTTTCCCCGTCAAGCATCCCCGCAAGCCGGACGTAATCTTCTATTTTATCCCCGGCAACACTTACAATTATTCTTGTTTTGAACTTTATAAGAAAAGGAAGTTTTTCCTTAAGAAACATTTTAATCCCCACATTTTGCAAGCCTATTGAATTAATGATTCCGGAGGGGGTTTCCACAAGCCTGGGTACAGGGTTACCCTGCCTGGGCTGAAGGGTGATTGTCTTTGTCACAACAGCGCCTATTTTGTTTAAATCCACCAGCCGGCTGTACTCTTCACCATAACCAAAAGTGCCCGATGCGGTCATCACGGGATTCTTCATTTTGATACCGCCGATGTTAACGGTAAGCTCGTTTCCTTTTTTCACTCCCATATTATCTCCGAACCATCAAAAACCGGCCCCTCGCTGCAGACCCGCTTGTATACGAATTGTTTACTGCTTCCCCCGGAGGGCTTTCTCGTCTTCACGACACAACTCATGCATGCCCCGACGCCGCAGGCCATATACTCCTCAAGCGACACCTGGCAGGGCACCTTGAACTTCCTTGAAATCCTCACGACTTCCCTGAGCATTGGCCTGGGACCGCAGGCATACACCGCCATTGACGGGCCTGCGCTTGCTGCCAGTGACTCAAAAAGACAGGAAACATACCCTCTTATTCCTTTACTGCCGTCATCTGTGGCAACTTGAACCTCACAGCCCGCTTTATTAAGATCTTTTTCACAGATAACGTTTTCCCTGTCCCTTGCTCCTATCAGCGCCTTTACATCGGAAAAACCCGCTTCAATAAGCGTCTCCGCCAGAAAATGAATTGAAGCCGTTCCCGTCCCGCCGCCGATAAGAATAACGGGTTGTGGCTTTTTGGGCAACTCATAACCGTTGCCAAGCGGCGCAATGATATCGAGCTCATCGCCCCCGGCCTTCCGTGAAAGAACCTCCGTCCCCCTGCCCACAACCTTGTACAGCACCTCTATGGAGTGTTCTTTCCCGCAAGCGCTGTAAATACTTAAAGGCTTTCTTAATAGAACTCCCGCGCGCCCCGTAACGCGAACGTTGATAAACTGCCCCGCCCTTACGGGCTCTCCGGGACCGGCAGTTCGCGCGCGCATGACCATTTTAAAGTAAGACGGTTTTATCCGGCTGTTTGATATTATTTTTGCTTTAATCTGTTTCATTCTGATGTTTTAAAGAATCAATTAATCAAAAGTATCGATTATAGTTGATATGTTTAGAATTATGGGAGCAGCTACCTGCCGTCCTGCATGACAACTTTTCCTCCTGCTATGGTTGCTACGATAGAACCTTTAAGTTTCATGCCTATGAAGGGGGAATTCTTGCTGAGTGAAACAAAATCGCCGGTAACGGTACTTACCGGTTTCGGGTTAATTATGGCAATGTCCGCATCGGCGCCTTTTGACAGCGTTCCCTTATTCAATCCAAGCACTCTTGCGGGATTTATGGTTATTTTAGCTATTGCCCGTGACAGAGTAAGGACTTTTTTATCCACAAGATTAGTCATAATAAGCGGAAACATTGTTTCAAGCCCTATGGTACCAAACGGCGCGGCATCGAATTCCTGGGCTTTCTCAACATCCGTATGCGGAGCATGGTCGCTTGCAATGCAGTCTATTGTTCCGTCAGCAATCCCCTTTTTAATTGCCTTTATATCCTTATCGGTTCTTAAAGGCGGGTTCACTTTTGCACTGGTGTTATACCCGCGAACCGCTTCATCCGAAAGGCTGAAATACTGCGGGCAGGTTTCACAGCTTACCTTGATTTTTTTCCTCTTTGCCTGCCTGATTATTTCAACAGAGTTAAGGGTCGTAATATGCTGAATATGAATTTTCCCGCCGGTAAGTTCGGTAAGTTCAATATCCCTGCTCACCATCGTCTCTTCCGCCTGCCTTGGGATTCCCTTTAAACCCAGCACGGTCGACATGAATCCCTCGTTCATCACCCCGCCGGCAGAAAGGTTCAGGTCCTCGCAATGAGCAAGAACAGGTATGTCAAACATTTTCGTGTACTCAAGCGCATGCCTCATAATCTGAGCGTTCATCACCGGACTGCCGTCATCGGAAATACCCACTATGCCCGCATTATTCATCTTTCCTATCTCGGCAAGTTCCTTTCCTTCCCTGCCCTTGGTTATACAACCCACCGGAAACACGTTTATTATTCCTTCCTGGGCCGCCGTGACAAGGATGAACTTCACTCCGGCTATGGAATCTACCGGAGGCTGCGTGTTTGGCATACAGCATATGGTCGTGAACCCTCCCCTCGCGGCTGAGCGGGTTCCTGAAGCAATCGTTTCCTTGTCCTCTCTGCCCGGTTCACGCAGGTGTGTATGCATATCAATAAATCCCGGAGTAACGATAAGATTCGCGGCATCAATGACTTTTTCGCCGTTAAGGTCTATGTTGGAGGATTTCTTAACGACCTTTCCGTTCTCAACGAGAATATCAAGTTTTTTATCCGTACCGTTTGCAGGGTCTATCACCCTGCCGCCTTTAATAATTAATTTCACTTGCTTTGCCCCCCAGGAGGTAAAGTATTGACATCCGTACGGCTATACCATTGGTTACCTGCTCCGTTATAACGGAACGTTCGCTGTCCGCAACCACCGATGATATTTCTATACCCCTGTTCATCGGCCCCGGATGCATTATAAGAAGACTCTTTTTTGACTTCCCCAGCATCTCTTCCGTTACTCCGAATATCTTGTGGTATTCATGCAGGGACGGGAACAGGCTTTCCACCGTCCTTTCTTTCTGTATACGCAGGATATTAACAACATCAAGTTCTCCTATTATTTCCTTAAGATTGTAGCATACCGTAACATTTAAATCTTCAATAAACTTGGGTATAAGCGTGGACGGACCGACCACGTATACTTTTGCCCCCATTTTGTTCAGGCCCCATATATTGGATCTCGCAACCCTGCTGTGAAGTATATCACCCACTATCGCCACCTTCAAACCCGAAATGCTTCCGAATTTCTCCCGCATGGTAAACATATCCAGAAGTCCCTGGGTGGGATGTTCATGGCTTCCGTCACCTGCATTAATAACAGACGCCTTGACAGTCCTGGCAAGAAGATGCGCGGCGCCTGCCATGCCGTGCCTGATAACTACGAAATCCGCTTTCATGGCTTCAAGCGTCTTGCCGGTATCAATTAAACTCTCCCCCTTTACCACGCTGGATGATGACACAGTTATGTTAAGCGTATCCGCATTAAGACGTTTTGCCGCAAGTTCAAAAGATGCCCTTGTCCTGGTGGAAGGTTCATAGAAAAGAATCACGACAGTTTTTCCCCTCAGAGGCGGGACTTTTTTCACCGAACGGGTAAACAGGTTTTTAAATGGGATTGTCGTATCAAGGATAAGTTGTATTTCTTTTCTTGAAAGGTATTCAAGCCCGAGCAAATCTTTGCTTTTTAATTCCATTTATTCTTAAACTCTCATCCAGGTTTTACCTGAAGAATTACCCTGTCATTTTTTTTCGTTTCTTTTAATTCAACGACAATCCTGTCCTTTGGCGTGGTCGTTATTTTCTTACCGACAAAATCAGGTCTTATGGGAAGTTCCCTCAGGCCCCGGTCAACCAGAACCGCAAGCCTTATAATCTTCGGCCTTCCAAAATCCATAATCCCATCCAGGGCGGCCCTGACCGTTCTGCCGGCAAAAAGGACATCATCAACGAGCACTATAACTTTATTTTTTATATTGAATGGAATATTGGTTTCCCTGACCTTGGGCTGGTTTGCAATAGAATCCGCATCATCACGGTAAAATGTAATGTCAAGCACCCCTACCGGTATCTTTTTGCCTTCAATATTCTCTATTTCCTTCGCAATCCGCCTTGCAAGGAAAACCCCTTCTGTCTGAATCCCTATCATGACAAGATTCTTCATGGCATAGTTTTTTTCAACAATTTCATGAGACATTCTCTTGATTGCCCGGTATATTTCCTTTTCATTCATTATAATGTTTTTCTTCATTTTCAGTACTCAGTGCCTTGTTAAACAACCTAATTAAACTTATAACCTATTTTCTCGATGGTTTCTATTCTCCCGGAACAATGCCCCAGTTTTTCCCTTAAATGGCCGACCGTCATGTCAACCGTCCTTGTCGTTCCAAAGTACTCGTAGCCCCAGACACTTTCAGTCAAAAAAGACCTGCTTAACACCTTACCCTTCTTCTTTATAAAAACAAAGAGAAGGTCAAATTCCTTTGGAGTCAGTCTTATAAGCTTATTCTTTACGGTAACTTCATGCCTGTCCATATCTATTGCAATATCATCGATCTTCAGAACCCTTTCGGGTTCCTCGTCAAAATTAACCCTTCTGAGCAGGGCTTTCACCCTGGCAAGCAGCTCCCCCTGGTGAAAAGGTTTCACCAGATAATCATCGGCGCCTGCATCAAGCCCCATTATCTTGTCTTCGGGTGAAACGGCAATGGCTGAAAGTATTATAATGGGAATGCTTCTTGTCTTTTGCTTCTTACGTAAACTCTGGCAAACTGCCAGCCCGTCAATGTTCGGAAGAACCTTGTCAAGAATAATCAGGTCAGGTTTTTCCTTGATTGCTTTCATCACTCCATCCTCGCCATTATAAGCGCTTATAACACCATAACCTTTCTCCTTCAGCATGGTTTTAATAAGAGTTACTATATGTTTATCATCATCAATTACCAGTATTTTTTGAGACATTAATATCCCCCTTCTTTACATATTTTATATATAATACTAAATTACTTATATTATTTCAATAAAAATACCATAAAAATATATATCACTTATTTTTTGATTCGCAGCTAAAGGAGGGTGAACCACGCGCGCGGGAGTATGAAATATCAATTACTCCCACTCAACAAGACCGAAGCAGCCGTCGGGAAATTTCTTGAAGACATCTTTGTGGACGCTCAGGGTCGTATAAATGGAAGATGCTGTTGATTTTCGTTTTTTGAGCACTTCTTTAATAAGCCTATCTTTATGCACGGGCCTGTCGGCAAGCTGCAGCAGTTCAACAAGACAGTTTTTTACTGACGGAACACGCTTGTACCCCCAGCTCTTTAACCCGTAATAACCCGGCGAAGTCCAGGTAAATATATCCCTGTTGGCCTCAAGCCTCGCGTGTATTCTATGAGAGTCAAAGGGACTGTATTTCGGAAACATTTCGCTCATTATCCCGGCTATTTCCTTGAAATGGGCAGGTTTGCCGATTTCCACAACAGCTCTTTCCGCCATGCTCTTTATGGTATAAGCATCAAAATATTTCCAGCGCCTGAGCCCGAATTTGCCGGTTGAATCCCTTTCAATCGAACTGATTGTAAGGAACCTCTTCAACTTATTCCTTTTTATTTCGAATTTCTTGCAGAATTTTGTCTCTTCAAACATGGACAGCAGTTCGTCCATACTCAGCGGCACAGCCTTTTCAACCAGGTAGTCCTTGGCAGTCCTTTCCATCTTAAGTAAGACATCGCGGTCCTTTTCATGAAGGCCAACGATCTGGCCTGTGAACTTGAAAACGAAATTCCTGAAGATTGATTTATTGTCAAAGAACACCGCTGAAAGAAATTCGTTCGCAAGGTCAACCTCAACGCTCTCATCGTCAATGGCATATATTATTTGCAGCAGTTCGGATTCAATCGCCACGTTATGATTATGTTTCATAAAGGGCAGCATTTTGTTGTTGAACAGCTTCTTCATGAAGACAGCCAGGTGGTCGTCCTTCATGCTGAAGGTTTTACTGCGGTCAACTATTTTTACCCAGTTAAGCCTTCTTAGTTTCTTTATCGCATTTCCCTGTATCTGTCTTATCCTCTCTCGTGAAAGACCGAATTGCCTGCCAAGTCCGGCAAGGGTTTCCCTCTTTCCATCCCACAGGCCGTACCTCCTGCTGAGTATCCGCTCCTGCTGTGATGAGAGCTTGGACAACATATGCTTAACCAGTTTCCCCAGGTCGTGGGGATTTATCACTGCCTCCGAATCATTGACTACCTCCCTGTAATACTCATCAAAATACCTTCCCAGTTTAACCACAAGCTCAACAAGGCTCTTCTCGCCGTAACCCTTCATCCGCAGTAACCGGCTGGCATCGATTTTTGACAGGTCGCTTATCCTGTTTACATGAAGTTTTTTCAGGCACCTCCGGTTCCTGGCTGTCCAGTCAATGGATTCAATTGGAACATTAAGCAAATGCCCCGGCTCACTTTGCATGTTAATGATTTTTAACAGAATATCCGCTTCGCTCTGACAGACAAGGCCGAGAATACCTTCTGTCATGGTAACGATTTTACTTCTCCCGGGGCCTTTCCCTGTTTTTATTAACTCCCTCCTGGCGGGCCCTGGTTTCAAATGCCGCTCAATATCTTCTGCTATCATTTTAATCACCCGCTCGTTGGGCGCGCGACCCAGCCCCTCAAACTTCAGCGAACCAAACATGTTAAAATTGTCTAAAATATCCCCGGCATTGCTAAGCCCGTTATTCCTGAAAACCCTTACGACACCCTCGGGCAAATGCATTTTTTTTACAGAATTCTTCAAGTAATCATTCAGAAGAACCGGGTCTCTTATAATACTGTTCTTGGAAT
>JAUXDE010000026.1 GCA_030618495.1 Clostridia bacterium | reverse complement strand
CATACTCACGGCCGAATTCCTGGATTACAATGAAATTGAACCGATCCTGGAGGAAAAGATAAACGCTTCACTTGAAGCTTTGCGTTCAGACCCGTCAGTTATTCATGACCTATCACTTTTTGAAGGTTCACTGACTGATTTTAGGCTGTTAGACGAGGGTGGTTCCCCCCTGGCTGACAGTGACATGCAGTTTGAAGGCACAAGGCCGCAGATAATCCTGCCTTACCCCGTGGGCACCAATGTGGATGATGCTAAACTGAGGGTGTATTACTTCAATGAGCATCGCGGGACGTGGGGGACGTGGGAGAGGCAGGCTGATGAGGATACCGATTTCGACTACGAAAGCGGACTGAGTATGCTGACGGTAAGCCATCTTTCCGTCTATGCGGTACTGGGGCATGCGGTTAGCGGCCAGACGGAGATTACGGAGGTCATAAACTATCCCAACCCGTTCAGCGGAAGTACGGAAATAATATTCACGCTGGGCAAATTTCCCGATTACATAACGATAAAGGTATATTCCCTGGCGGGGCGGATGATAATGACCGATTACGTTACACCATATTATGAAGGTTATAACAAGTACACCTGGGACGGGACCGATGGAAATGGTGATGAAGTGGCAAACGGCATATACTTTTACAGGATAGAAGCTGTTTACGGCAGTCAGACCATCAGCTCAATCGGCAAAATGGTAAAAATAAAATAGGGGTCAGGCCTCAACAACTTTTAGGAGAGAATAAAAATGGTAAAAGGTAAATTTTACGCTGAATTCCGGTTCCTCATCCAGCTCGCAGAAATGGCCTTTCCCCCTACAAATCTGAGTACTCAAGAATAGAGTTAACAGGTTTTATTTACTTCCGGAAAACAGCAGGTGGGCTATCAACCCGGCAATTCCATTTAAAATCAGCGGAGTTACGGTACGGGAACAGCAGGAGGTGATAATATAGCAGTATATTGATTCAGGGCTTATAGCATGTATTCAGGATAACATAGGATGTTACGATAGCCAGAAGCGCAGGGGTGATGGTTGTAAAATGATAAAACAAATTAATAGAATGGATACTATTTAATAATGAAAACAATATTAGCAGTATTAGTTAGTATTTCTTTAAGTGCCGGGGTTGTCTATGGCGATTTATTGAGAGAAGATGTGGTGAACGAATTAAAAGGCAGTATTGAAGAAATACCTGTAAGTATGGCCTATGAAGGTGATTATAAGGAAATATCTCTTGATGGCAGCTGGAAATATATGAAATCAGGTGATAATGATGTAACTTTTTCTAAGGTGGATTTAAATGATTCCGGATGGGATACTATGAATATTCCTTCAAACTGGTATTTGAAGGGAGGGAAAGAGTTTCCCGGGAAAAAAGGATTGAATTACAATGGGACTATGTGGTTTAGAAGCAAGTTCAGCGTGCCTGAAAAGTTGAAAAGCAAAGTAGTCCTGCTAAGGTTATCTATGATTGATTATTTTTCCGAAGTATTTATAAATGGCTATTATGTTGGGAGTCATGAAGGGTACTTCCAGACTTTTAAGTTTAATGTTATGGATAAACTCAAGTACGGGGAAGAGAATACTATTGCAATACGTGTAAATGCGCCCCGGTATGTGGTGGATTTCAAAGAGGAGCACAAATTCAGCTGGCCTCAAAGGCAGAGGGATATTAAAGGTATTTTCGGTTATCATGATACCAGGCCGGGAGCTAAGACCGCCAGGGGGCAGGAATACTGTACCGGGGGTATAATAGGCGGCGTTGCGCTGGAGGTTAAAAACTGGGCATCTTTTGAGGGATGCCAGGTAACTCCTTTTATAATTAATGAGAATCTTGCAAAGCTTAAGCTTAAATTTTATGTTGATAACCATCTTGACAGGGAAAGGTTGGTTGAAATAAAAGCGTTTATTAAACCTTCAAATTTTAATGAAAAAATAAGTATTCCGGTAATAATAGAAAAGATATTAGGGCCTGGTAGAAATGTTATTGAAGGAGAAGTTGAGGTTGCCAATCCTAAATTATGGTGGAGTTGGGATTATGGAATGCCGAATCTTTATGAAATAAAAGCTGACCTCAGGGACACAGGACATGTAATAGATTCAACCGGGGATAGGTTCGGTATCAGGTCTATAAGTGTTAATGAAAAATGGGAATGGTTTCTAAACGGAAAGAGGATATTTCCGAGAGGGTCCAACTATATTGCTACCCAGTGGATGAGCCAGTTTGATAAAAGTAATTATATTCAGGATGTTGAAATGATGATTGATTGTAACCTGAATACCATGAGGGTTCACGCGCATGTGGATAAAAAAGAATTCTATGAAGTTTGTGATGAGCTTGGGCTTATGGTTTTTCAGGATTTTACATTACAATGGGGTTATGCTGATGAAGAAGTTGTACACCGGCAGTGTAAACTTCAGCAGAGGGATATGATAGAAATGCTGTATAATCATCCATCCATTATTGCATGGTGTTGCCACAATGAGTCACCCTGGACGGTTTATTACTGGATGAATCAAAAAGACCCAATGATGAATCACGAGCTTGACAGGATGCTTGAAAAAGATGCAAAGAATATGGATCCTGCAAGAGTGGTTCATGTTGCAAGCGGCTACAAGGACGGGCACCCTTATCACGGCTGGTACATGGCAACTGCGGAAGATTACTATGATGATAAGGAATTCAGGTTTATAACCGAGTATGGCGCGCAGGCAATACCCTGTTATGAGTCTACGGTTAAGATGTTCTCAAAAGAGGCATTATGGCCTGATACAGAGGAGGACTGGAAGGAATGGGAGTTCCACTGCTTCCAGAAAAAGGAGACCTTCAATATAGCGGGCATCAAACAGGGTAAGGATATAAAGGAGTTTATTGATAATAGCCAGACATACCAGGCGGCTCTCTGTAAATTTGCAACTCAAAGCTTCAGGTGGAAAAAATATAAACCGGTTGCCGGGATATATCATTTCATGTTTGTGGAGGATTTTCCGGGTATAACCTGGGCAGTTGTTGATTATAACAGGATACCTAAAAAGGGATTCTATGCGCTTAAGGAATCCATGCAGCCTGTACTGCCATGTATACAGTATCATGTGAGTGTGCCTACAAATAAGGTTACACTCTGGGCTATAAATGATTTACACAAGGATTTTAAATCGGCTTCTATGAAATGGAAACTGACCGGTAATGATGGTAATGTGATTGTTGAGGGGGGCAGGGAAATAGAACTCATGCGGGATAGTATTCAAAAAGTTGCAAGTGTTAAGGGAACAAGGGCAATTTACAAGGACGAGGCTAAGCTTGAAGTCTGGATTGATGATAGCAATGGAAATCGTCTCGGCACCAATACTCTTACAAGGCAGGATCTTATTATAGATTAAATGAATATTTACATTTCTGTCCAACAAGAGATCAAAATGATTTACTTATATATGATAATAATCATCCTATCAGTCTATTAGTATTACTCAGCGAATGTATAATAATGAAAAGAGTCACCACTAATCATTATTAAACATACCATAGTTTGATAAAATTATACTCCATTTCGATACTATTAGTCTCACTCAAAGGGATTTTTTTTATTGAAATTTCCTTTAAATTATGTAATATATGTCTGTTCTAATTCTGCCCGGTTAATTATATAATGAAAAATTTAATACCACGGGAACGAATACAAGACAAAATATATTTGATAAGAGATCAAAAAGTAATGCTTGATAGGGATTTAGCAATCCTTTATGGAGTTGAAACCAGAGTATTAGTGCAAGCTATTAAGAGAAATATAAAAAGATTCCCTGATGAATTTATGTTCCAGCTTAATAAAAAAGAGCTTGAAAATTGGAAATCACAAATTGTGATATCCAATTCTATAAGAATGGGATTAAGAAAAAGGCCTTATGCTTTTACTGAACACGGTGTTTTAATGCTCTCAAGTATCCTTAATAGTGAAAGAGCTATTCAGGTACAGTAACGCTTTGATATGACATCTTCTTTGTAATTATGATGTATAAGAGCAGATAAATAGGATGAGAAATAAGATAACATTAAATTGGATAAAAACCCAGATAGTTTCCGGTGAATATGAATTCAGTTCTCACGCAGAAGAAGAAAGGGAAGCAGAACGGATATTCATTTCGGAAATAGAATCAGCATTGATAAATGGAGGGATAGTAGAAGTGTATTCCAATGACCCTCGAGGTTCAAGCTGTCTTGTTTTGGGTTATGGAGAACAGGGGTGCCCAATACACATAGTCTGCGGAAAAACTCAATCTGGAAAATTAAGAGTGGTGACTGTATATATTCCAACTCTACCAAAATGGATAGATGATCGGACAAGGAGGCATAAAAAATGAGGGAATTTGAAGATTGCAGTTATTGTGGAGGAAGAGTTGCTGAAAGAAAAGTCCAGAAGGTTTGTTATTGGGGTGAAAAGATTACTGCAATTATGGATAATGTTCCCACGGGGGTATGTGAGCAATGCGGGGAGAAATATTATAGGGCATCCGTGCTAAAACAGATTGAGAAAAAGGTTAAGAATAGAAGGAAGATGTCAATGATTAAAATCCCGCTTGTGAAATACGCGGCAAGATAGTGTTTGATTCGTAAATGTTTTGCCCGGTTAGCTCAGTTGGGTAGAGTAACGCCTTGACATGGCGGAGGTCACTGGTTCAACTCCAGTATCGGGCATCGTTTTTTACGGAAAGGGATTAAAAATGGAGAATCTGGATACATTAAGACATTCCTGTTCGCACGTTATGGCACAGGCGGTAAAAAGGCTGTATCCTGACGTGAAACTTGCTATAGGCCCCTTCATTACCGATGGTTTCTATTATGACTTCGATAAGGCAGAGCCTTTCGTTCCCGAAGACCTTGATAAGATTGCCCGCGAGATGGATAAGATAATCAAAGAGGATTTGAAGTTCAAGCAGTATGATAAGAAGAAGGATGATGCTGTCAGGTTCTTAAAGGAAAAGGGCGAGAAGTACAAGCTGGAGATTATAAAGGAATTGCCGGGGGATACCGTTTCATTTTATGAGCAGGATAGTTTTGTGGATTTATGCAGTGGTCCCCATGTGGAATCCACGGGTGAGATTAAATGGTTTAAGCTAACCAGCATAGCCGGGTCTTACTGGCGCGGGGATGAGAAAAGGGAGAGATTGCAGCGTATATACGGTACTGCTTTTTACAACAAGAAGGAACTTGATGAGTACCTTCATATGCTTGATGAGGCAAAGAAGAGGGACCACCGAAAGCTGGGTAAGGAACTTGACCTTTACAGCGTTCATGAGGAGGCGGGAGCCGGGCTGATTTACTGGCACCCCAAAGGGTCGATAATAAGGAAGGAAATTGAGGATTTTTGGAAGGATGAACATTTAAAGAACGGATACGAACTGATAAATATCCCCCATATTGCAAAGATTGACTTATGGAAGATTTCGGGCCATCTTGATTTCTACCAGGAGAATATGTATTCACCGATTGATGTCGAAGAACAGAAGTATATGCTCAAACCAATGAACTGTCCCGGCCATGTCCTGATATACAAGACAAAAATAAGGAGTTACAGGGACTTACCCATAAGGTGGGCTGAGTTGGGGACGGTTTACCGCTATGAACGCTCCGGTGTTCTGCATGGGCTCATGAGGGTGAGGGGGTTCACCCAGGACGATGCTCATATATTCTGCAGGCCTGAACAGCTTGAGGAAGAAATCATAAAGGTTATAGAGTTCGTATTGTTCATACTTAAGGCCTTCGGGTTTGAAAAGTATGAGGTTTACTTAAGCACGAGGCCGGAAAAAAAGTATGTTGGAAGTCTTGAAAACTGGAAGAAAGCAACCGATGCCCTGAAGAGCGCTCTTGAGAAGGTTGGCCTCAAGTATGAGGTTGATCCGGGAGAGGGAGTGTTCTACGGTCCGAAGGTGGATATTAAGATAAAGGATTCACTTAACAGGTCATGGCAGTGTTCTACCGTACAGGTGGATTTTAACCTTCCTGAACGCTTCAAGATGGAGTTTATTAACAAGGAAGGCGCGCCAGAGACGCCTATAATGATTCACCGGGCATTGATGGGGTCCCTTGAGAGGTTCTTCGGGGTGTTGATTGAGCATTATGGGGGCAATTTCCCGCTATGGCTTTCTCCTGTTCAGGCTGCGATACTGACCATAACGGATGCCCAGATAGAGTATGCAAAGGGGATTAATGATAAACTGACAGCAGCCGGTTTGCGTGTTAAGGCGGATTTCGCCAACGAGAAAATAGGCAAAAAAATACGCAATGCCGAAGTGCAAAAAATACCGTATATGCTTGTCATTGGCGGCAAGGAGCAGGAATCCGGGAAAATAATGGTAAGGAAAAAAGGAGGCAAAAGCCTGGGGCAGTTTAGCGTTGATGACTGGATTAAAAGCGTGCTTGAGGAAGTTAATAATAAGTCTTTGAAATAAATAACTTGACATTTATTTTCAATATAGTAACATATATTATACGATATTGTGAAGAAGGCGATTTAGCCTCACCTTCGTAACGCCGAAAGCGGTGCTTTAAAAGGTTTAGAAAATTAAAAGCTCCGTCATATTGGCGGGGTTATTTTTTTTAGAGAGGAGTTGATGCAATCATAGTTAAAAAAGAGTTGTTTTGGGTCAATGAGAAAATCAGGGCCGACAAGGTAAGGTTGATTGATGAAAAAGGGGAGCAGAAAGGAGTGGTTCCTCTTAATGCAGCATTATTAACGGCAAAAGAAAAAGGATTAGACCTCGTGGCAATTTCCGCTGAATCTGTTCCGGTTGTCTGCAAAATCATGGATTACAGCAGGTACAAGTTTGATAAAGATAAGAAGAGGAAAAAGTCGCGCAAGATTAGCAGGGCCGGGCAAATGAAGGAAATGAGAATGGGGCCGTTGATAGAGAAACACGACATTGATACGAAGAACAGGCATATCCGTAAATTTATAACCAAGGGTTACAAGGTTAAAGTTACGGTTTTCTTCCGGGGAAGGCAGATGGCTCATATCGATATCGGTAAAGATGTTCTGCTGGGTGTTGTTGAGGAGTTCAAGGATATCGCGGTTTGCGAGCAGAACCCCAAGCTGGAAGGCAACAGGATGACCATCATGTTGAAGCCGAGCAAATAATATTTCCTTAAATTGTATTATTGTCCTGTCCATGTATATATTAGGCGTTGATTAACGGTAATCAAAATAACGGGAAATCCCCGTGATGGGGGGTGCGTCCCGAATTGTCGGGAAAACATACTGTAGGACAGTGGGCTTAGAAAATATTATAGTTATATTACTATGGAGGGCTTATGCCAAAAATAAAGAGTAAAAGCGGGGCAAAAAAAAGATTCAGGTTAACATCGAAGAAAAAGGTTAAAAGAAAAAAAGCTTTTGCCAGGCATATCCTGAGCAAAAAGAGTTCGTCGCGAATGAGGAATCTGAGGAAGCCGGGTATGTCAAAAAACAAGGACGGTAAAATAATTAAGAAATTACTGCCTTATGGATAAAAAGGAGGTAGCGGTATATGTCGAGAATAACGAGCGCGCCGGAAAGAAAAAAAAGGAAAAGAAGATTATTCAAGCAGGTCAAGGGTTACAGGCTTGGCAAGAAGAACTTATACAGGCATGCTATTGAGCAGGTTGAAAGGAGTATGGCGTATTCATACAGGGACCGTAAAGTCAAGAAGAGAGATTATCGTTCTTTATGGATTATCCGTATTAATGCGGCTGCCAGGATTAACGGGTTGTCTTATAGCAGGTTAATGAGCGGGCTGAAAAAAGCTGACGTCCAGATTAACCGCAAGATACTCGCGGACCTTGCGGTAAATGATGAAAAGGCATTTGCGGAAATAAGCGAAATAGCTAAGAAAGGCCTGGGTGCCGGGACCAAAGCGGCGAATTAATAGGGGCGCAATGAAAATAATAATAGTAGGATGCGGCAGGGTGGGGTTTCTGTTAACCAGAAAACTTGTTGAACAAGGGCATGACCTGATAGTTATTGACAATAATGAGGAAGCATACCGGCAGGTTAAAGAGAGTCTTGATGTTATGGCCATACTGGGAGATGGCGGCAGCCCTATTGTGCTGGAACAGGCAACAGAAAGCAAGATTGATTTAGTAATAGCTGTAACGTCAAGCGATAATGTCAATACGGTAAGCTGTTTGATAGCCAAGCAGTATGGAGTTCCGAGGTGCATCGTAAGGATTAACAACCCGGACCACCTGGTAAATCCGCTCTTAATGGACGAGAAGGAAATCCGCCTCATTTATCCCCAGCAAATCATAGCCAATGAGTTAACGCGCCTGGTCAGCAACTACAATGTCACAAGCCTGAATACGTTTGCGCAGGGCAGCGTGGAAATACTTAAATTCAAAATAAACAAGGACAGCCCGGTTGTAGGCAAATCGCTCAATAAAATAGCGTTACCCCCGTCATGGATTTTCATATCAATAATAAGAAATAAAGAGGTTGTCATTCCCCATGGTGATACCGTTGCTGCCCCGGCTGATTCTATAGTTGCCATCGGCACTACAAAGACAAGGGGGAACATTGAAAAATTTATGAACACGTCATTAAGCCAGGTAAGCAGGGTTGTGATACTGGGGGGGAGCCAGATAGGACTGTACCTTTCCCGCAGGCTTGTAAAGCAGGGTGTTTCGGTAAGGATAATAGAGAAAGATCCCAAGAAGGCGGAAGCCCTGGCAAATGAATTACCGGAAGCGCTGGTACTTCAGGGGGACGGAACGAATGATGATTTACTTAAAGAAGCTGGGGTGAATAATAGCGATTACTTCATATCCCTCACAAGGGATGATGAAGTAAATATACTGGGTTCATTGCTGGCAAACGATATGGGATGCAGGAAGGTTGCCGTTATTTCAAGAAAACCCCAGTATAATAATGTCATAAAAAGGGTGGGAATTGGTGAAGTTGTAAGTCCTCTGATGATTACGGTAAACGAGATATTGCAGTTCGTGGGAAAAGGGAATATTTTTTCAACTGCAATAATTGAAGATGGAAAGGCAAGGCTGGTTCAGTTGATGGCCGGCAAAAACTCGCAGGTGGTGAAACAGCCATTGAAAAAAATAAAGTTCCCCAGCGGTTCGCTGGTCGGTTTGATAATCAGGGAAGAGAACGTGATTATTCCAAAGGGCTCGGAACAGATCAGGGCAAACGATAAGGTTATCCTGGTCACTACCCCGGGGAATATTAAAAAGATAGAAAGCCTGTTTAGATGAATGTAATAACAGTTATACACTTTATCGGGGCTTTACTTAAATATCTGGGGTTGTTAATGATGGCTCCCCTGGTTTGTTCTTTGATATACAGGGAAGGCGACTGGTATGCTTTTGCTATCCCGATTGCTTTATTACTGACGGTAGGTTTCATCTTACAGCAGTGGAAAAGATCCGGGGATGAGATTGAACTGGGGCCGCGCGATTGTTTTGCAATTGTCGGGTTCAGCTGGTTAATGGCCGCGCTGGTGGGGTCATTGCCGTACCTGTTGACAGGAACCTTTACAAACTTCCATAATGCGTTTTTTGAATCAATGTCGGGTTTTACAACTACGGGAGCAACAGTGCTGGTTAACATTGAAGCGCAGTCGCATGCGATATTGTTCTGGAGAGATTTTACTCACTGGCTTGGCGGCATGGGTATCATAGTTCTTGCCATCGCAATACTTCCTGCCCTGAACGTGGGTGGAATGAAACTATTAAACGCTGAGTCCCCGGGACCTACCGCAGAAAAATTAAAACCAAGAATTGCATCCACGGCAAAGACCCTATGGGGAGTTTACATTATTCTTTCGGTAGCGGAGGTTATACTGCTGGTTCTGGCGGGCATGCCTCTGTTTGAATCACTGTGTCATATGTTTGGAACCATGGGTACGGGCGGTTTTTCGACAAAAAGCGCCAGCATAGGTTCATTCAACAGTCCCTTTATTGAAACAATAGTAATTGTTTTCATGTTTCTTGCCGGGGCGAATTTTATACTTCATTATTACAGTTTACAGGGGGATTTCAGTAAGGCTCTGAGAAACAGTGAATTCAAGTTTTACTGCCTTGTTATTGGAGCCAGTGTAGCGATTGTAACGTTAAATATATGGAAAAGTGTATACGGCAGTTTTTTCAGTTCGATTCGCTACGCTGTTTTTCAGGTGGTCTCAATTACAACGACAACCGGGTATACCACGGCTGATTTTAACCTGTGGCCGCCTTTATCCAGGGGGATTTTGATGATTTTAATGTTTGTCGGAGGTTGCGCGGGTTCAACAGGCGGCGCGATGAAGAACATACGCGTGCTGATAATGCTGAAGAAGGGATACCTCGAACTGTTTCACCTGATAAAACCCAATGCAGTTTTACCGCTAAGGGTGGGGCAGGAACCGGTGAACAAGCAGACAGTTTCGGAAGTGACGAGTTTCTTCCTTTTATACATATTGTTATTTGTAGCGGCATCTCTTTTCATGATGTTTCTGGGAATTGAATTAGTTACGGCAGTTTCATCCGTAGCGGCGACAATAGGCAATATAGGTCCCGGTCTTAATATGGTTGGAGCCACGCAAAATTACGCCTGGATTCCCGTGCCGGGAAAATACGTACTGACTGCCTGCATGCTTCTTGGGAGGCTGGAGATATTCACTATACTTGTTCTTCTGGTTCCGGCTTTCTGGAAAGAGTAGTGCTCTGTACAGAGCACCAGAAGGGGATAAAATATAAATGGAAAAAAAGATAGAGGAGTTGAGAAAAGAGTTTAGGGCGGAAGTGGGCAATGCAAAGAATTTTGAAGAAATTGAGACCATAAGAATAAAGTATTTTGGCAAAAAGGGGGGATTTACGACTCTTCTGAGGGAAATAGGCGGTCTTCCTGCAGAGCAGAGAAAAGATATCGGGAAAATAATTAACGAATCCTCAGGGGAAGCGACCCGGCTTTTTGAAGAAAGAAAGAAGGAGATTATTGAGCAAACAGAAGAGCCGGGCTGCGCAAAGGATGCCGTGGATATATCTTTACCCGGCAAGAAATTCAAGACGGGAAGGAAACATCCGATAACGCAGGTTATGGACGAGGCTAAGGATATATTTGTTTCAATGGGCTTTCAGGTTGTTGACGGGCCTGAAGTGGAGACGTCATATTACAACTTCCAGGCGTTGAACATACCGGAGAATCACCCTGCAAGAGATATGTGGAATAGCCTTTACCTTGATAAGGATATTCTGTTGCGAACTCATACATCCCCGGTTCAGATAAGGGTAATGGAGAAAAGGAAGCCGCCTATTGCAATAATCGCGCCGGGGAAATGCTATAGACGTGATGCAATTGACGCATCACATTCACCGATGTTCCATCAGATAGAAGGATTGCTGGTTGATAAAAACGTTACCTTCGGGGATTTAAAAGGCGTTCTTGAGGCATTCGTGAAAAAAATGTTCGATAAAGACGCTAAGCTGCGCCTGAGGCCGAGTTATTTCCCGTTTACTGAGCCAAGCGCGGAAGTGGACATAGGATGTGTGATGTGCGAAGGAAAGGGCTGTCCTGTTTGTAAGAAAACCGGATGGCTTGAAATAATGGGAGCCGGAATGGTACACCCCGAAGTGTTTAAGCATGTGAAATACGATACCCGGGAGTATAACGGTTTTGCCTTTGGTATGGGTATAGAAAGGATTGCCATGCTCAAGTACGGGATAGACGATATCCGGCTATTCTTTGAAAACGACATGAGGTTTCTTAAACAGTTTTAAAGTGTAGGGATTCTTGAATTTATTAACATTTAACTGAAATGATTCACGTATATACAGGTAATGGCAAGGGTAAAACAACTGCAAGTCTTGGGCTTGCCCTGAGAGCGGCGGGGCATGGATTAAAGGTTGAAATAATCCAATTCATGAAGGAAACACAGAAGAGCGGTGAGCGTTGTTTTATTGATGAGCTATCTTTGCAGGGTAAAAAGAATATAAATATTGTCGGTTATGGTTCGGGAAAGCTCGTTCATAAAGACAGGGTTAGCGATAAAGATATAAAAAAAGCCGGAGAGGCGTTGGAATACGCAAAAACTGTCATCAGGGACAGGAAGCCGGATATGGTTATACTTGATGAAATTAATGTTGCTCTTGATTTTAATCTTATTGAAGTAAAGGAAGTAGAAGGCTTCATTAAAGAACATTGTTCCCGATTGGAAATCGTTTTGACGGGCCGCAACTGTCCGCGCAGTATAATACGAATGGCTGATTACGCGACCCTGATGAAGGAATTGAAGCATCCTTATAACAAGGGCGCCGGTAGCAGGAAAGGTATAGAGTATTAAAGAAATGATAAGTCTGTCTGCGGATAAAATCACTAAAGAAGTAACTAAACTTTGTATAGGCATTAACTGCAACATAGGCAGTGATGTTATAAGGGCAATTAGAAAAGCGCTTAAAAGCGAAACATCTCCCATAGGCAGGGATGTTCTCGGGCAGATATTGAAGAATGATTCGATTGCCGCAAGGGATAATACGGCTGCCTGCCAGGATACAGGTATTGTTATTGTATTCGTTCGGTTGGGGCAGGATTTACGTATTACAGGCGGAAGTTTAAGCGATGCAATCAATGAAGGCGTAAGGCAGGGGTATAAAAAGGGCTACCTCCGCAAATCGGTTGTGAATGACCCTCTGGAGAGAACCAATACAGGCGACAATACCCCGGCAGTAATCCATACGGAAATCGTTTCCGGAAAGAAGCTTGAACTGACACTGATGGCAAAGGGGGCCGGTAGTGAAAACATGTCAGCGGTTCGTATGCTTTCACCTTCAGACGGAGAGAATGGCGTAAAAAAGTTTATTGTTGATACCGTAAGAAACGCGGGAGCAAACCCATGCCCTCCGATAGTGGTGGGGGTGGGAATAGGAGGTACGGCTGAAAGCGCCTCACTAATCGCAAAGAAGGCATTGCTGCGCCCATTGAATACCAGAAACAAAAACAGGCGTTATGCGGCAATGGAGAGGGAACTGCTTAAGCAGATAAACAATCTTGGTATAGGCCCCCAGGGGTTCGGCGGCAGGATGACAGCTCTTGCTGTGCATATAGAAACAATGTCCTGTCATATTGCAAGCCTTCCGGTGGCGGTTAACATAAACTGCCATGCCGCAAGGCACGGTTCGGTGATATTACCCTTGGGTAGG
Source organism: Clostridia bacterium (assembly GCA_030618495.1). Taxonomy (GTDB): domain Bacteria; phylum UBA6262; class WVXT01; order WVXT01; family JAUXBS01; genus JAUXBS01. The sequence continues at coordinate 3,521 of JAUXDE010000026.1, read as the reverse complement.
ATAAAATGAAAAAAGCCATAAAAGTCAGTACTCCTTTAAACACTAAGGATATAGCGGGATTAAGAGCGGGAGACAGGGTTGTCCTCTCGGGTATCATATATACCGCAAGGGATATGGCTCACAAAAGGCTGGTAAAGGCAGCAGGTTCCGGGGAATTACCCTTTGATTTGAGGGGACAGGTGATATTTTACGCGGGTCCCGCGCCGGCAAAGCCCGGTAGTGTGACCGGCTCCATAGGCCCCACCACCAGTTACAGGATGGACGCGTATACTCCAGTTCTTTTAAGGTGCGGTCTGAAAGGAATGATTGGGAAGGGCCAGAGAAGCGAAGAGGTAAGAGAATCAATCAGGAAGCATAAGGCGGTTTACTTTGCTGCCATAGGCGGCACGGCGGCGCTGATTGCCGGGAAGGTAAAGAAAGTTGAGATAGTAGCGTACGGAGACCTCCACACGGAGGCGGTCAGGAAGCTTGAAGTGAAGAACCTTCCTTTGATTGTGGTTAATGATATAGAAGGAAATGACCTGTATAATGAAGGAGTGATGAAGTACAGAAGGGAAAAACAGTAAGGAGAGTGGGAATGCTAAGAGAAATGTGCAAGTCAAAGATACACAGGGCGACTATAACCGAAGCTAAGGTGGATTATTCCGGCAGTATAAATATAGACAGGGATTTAATGGACAGGGCGGATATCGTTCCGTATGAAAAAGTTTTGGTTGTGGATATTGAAAACGGCAACAGGTTTGAGACGTATGCAATTCCCGCGGAATCCGGTTCGGGTACCATAGGATTGCTTGGCGGCGCGGCAAAACTCGGGAACGTGGGGGACAAGGTGATTATTATGTCCTTCTTCATGCTTGAAGACGACATGGCAAAAACTCACGAGAGAAAGCTGGTGCTGGTTGATGAGAAAAACATGCCGCTTAAAGACAAAGAATAATTCTTCCAAAAAGAACCACACTAACTCCTATGATAAAAGCTACTAATCTAACCAAGAAGTACGATAAAATCACTGCACTGGATGACCTTAATCTTGATATCGGGGATGGTGAAATCTTCGGTTTGCTGGGCCCTAACGGCGCAGGGAAGACAACGGCTGTTAAGATATTCACGGGACTTTTAAAGCCCACGGCGGGGGAGGTAATCGTTGGCGGGTATGATATTCAAAAGGAACCGCAAAAAACCAAGAAAATATTCGGGCTTGTACCGGATAATCCTTTTATTTACAAGAAGCTTACCGGGTATGAATATTTAAACTTCGTGGGTGACCTTTATGATGTTCCCGGTGACGTGAGGGAGAAAAAGATAAACGAATACCTTGAAATGTTTGAGCTTACCGGGCAACGGAATGACCTGATTGAGAATTATTCGCACGGCATGCAGCAGAAAATCGTATTTTCCTCGGTATTGCTCCACAACCCGAGTGTCATATTTCTTGATGAACCCATGGTCGGGTTGGATCCTAAGGGGGCAAGGCTGGTAAAGGAGATATTGTTTGAGCTTTCAAAAAGGAATGTTACTATCTTCATGTGTACACATACGCTTGAAATAGCGGAGAAGGTGTGCCACCGCATAGGAATAGTTGATAAGGGAAAGTTAATTGCGCTTGGTACGAAGGAACAGCTTCACAGGATGGCAAAAGATAAGGGGCCTGCAGGGGTGAAGGACAACCTTGAGGATATATTTCTTAGACTGACTGACGCAGGAGAATATAACAGCATAATAAAGTACTTATGAACAAGACTTGGCTTCTAATAAGGACAAAGCTGAAGGGCGCAAAACACGGGTTAGGGCTGGGCCGCGCGGGTGTGAAGGAGAAGCTGTCATTAAAGAAAATAATAGTCATCCTTGTTGGAATAATATTTCTAGCTGTACTGTATTTCCTTTTCTATAAGGTTTTGACCTACTTGCTGGGTGTTCCCCTGATTGGGCCTATCTTGATTTTCAAGCTCATTTCTATGATATTCCTGACATTCTGGATGATGCTTATCTACAGTAATATTATTACTTCGTTTTCAACTTTCTATTTTTCATCGGATTTGCCTTTTCTCCTATCAAGCCCGTTTGCATTTAATGAAATATTTACCGTCAAGTATCTTGAATCAACCATGTACTCATCCTGGACTGTTTTGGTAACCTTCATCCCGTTCCTGCTTGCTTTTGGGAAGGTGTACTCGGTAAGTATCCCTTTCTATCTGCTTGTTATAGCAGCGATGATTCCTTTTTTCATGACTGCATCAGGGTTGGGGATAATTTTCTCTCTCTTTTTGATGAGTATGTTTCCTTCAAAGAGGACAAGGGATTTATCCCTGGTTGTGGGAGTGGTGCTGGGGGGAGGAGTATACATGCTTTTCAGGTTCCTCCAACCCGAGAAACTGCTTAATCCTGAAACAATGGGTACGGTTTTGAATTACCTGAACCAGCTGCAGGCGCCGTCATCAAGGTTCCTGCCTAATTACTGGATTACGAATGTCATGGTGTCTGCTTCAAAAGGCCGGTTCGCGCAGTACTTTGAGTTCTTCCTTATTCTGGTTGCGGTTGCTGCAGTGCTTATGGCAATAAATTTATTTGCGTCATACAGGCTGTACTATTCAGCATGGGCGCAGGTACAGGAGGATTCTTCAAGAAAGAGAGCGGGGAAATGGGGAAGGTGGGGAATTTTCAGCGATAAGTTTCAGCGGGCAATGCTTGAAAAGGATATCAGGTTATTCTTAAGGGATACCAGCCAGTGGTCGCAGTTGTTCCTGCTGGGCGCGTTGATGGTTGTGTATATATTCAATATTTACAAGTTGCCGCCGGATGCCTATAAGACCGGAAATCTCACATCCTTCCTGAACATTGGAATGGTTGGGTTCGTTCTTGCAGCACTGTCCTTGAGGTTCGTTTTCCCGTCAATAAGCCTGGAAGGCAACTCATTCTGGGTGATAAAGAGTTCCCCGATGTCCGCAAGGAAGTTGTTGCTTATGAAATACAGGATGGCTGTATTCCCGATGATGTTTATCGGTCTTTTCCTGGTATGGTTTTCAAATGTTCTGCTTGATGTCGATATGTTTATAATGTACATGTCTTTGATAACAATACTGGCTGTTACGGCGGGTTTGACATCTATCAATATAGGGTTGGGGGCTCTGTACCCGAACTTTCACGTGGAAAACATAACGCAGATAGAGTCTTCAAGCGGAGGTGTTTTGTGTATGATAGTATCAATGGCATATATAGGTGTGATTATTATGATTACGGCTGTGCCTGTAAGAATGTATATGCTAAAAAGTTTTGGCTACATGAGTAAAATGTATTATCCTGCTATTATTCTGCCTGCCGTAATATTTGCCGCAGTTAACGCGGTTGCCATTATACTGCCGCTTTATCTTGGAGAAAAGAATCTATCGGGTGACCTGTAACATAAATTATGTTAGTAACACTACACTAATCACTCTTTTTAATTTCACTCCAGGACAGTTTTTCCCTGCCAAGCGAGAATATCCCAAGCGCAACTATAATAATAAACTGTATGGTGTGCGCAA
>JAUXDE010000171.1 GCA_030618495.1 Clostridia bacterium | reverse complement strand
CCGTTTGTTCCTTTACAATAAATTAATGTGATGTGGAAACTAATCTATAAAATTGAATAACTTAAGTCAAGTTTAATAACCTGTCTTATAAAACTAATTCTGGGTAAACAAATCCGGAGCCGCGACTATGAGTTCATCCACAATCGACAGGAACGTATTGGGCGTGACGATTAAATCTATATTCCCCATTTTATCATTGGTATTCTTGGCGAATTCTCCGCTTGAAATAATCATTTCACCCGCAAGCCCGTCCAGGGATTCGTTCAGGTTAAGGATATCAAAATTATCCGCGTCAAAGAAACTCTTCATCCCTTTTACATTTCCTGCGGTATCTATACCAAAACAGGCAAATTTTAAATCTGAATTCTCTATATATTTATAATCAGTAAAATAACTCGCGTCTACTTCATCTGGTACCTCTCCAGGTTTCTTGCTATACAAACCAACATGCATTCCACCCCATAGTTGCACCGCGTTCTCATAAGATTCGGTGGTTCCGAAATTCCCGCCGTCAATACATGTGTCCTCCATTATTTCATCCACCCCATCTACCTTGGCAGGACCGATGTATATTGGGTCACCCCATTCCCATTTGGTTCCATCCCTCTCATCCTGCTTGTATTCTATATACATCAGTTCGGGCATCCCGCCTTCCATGCCTTCGCTTTCCTCTTCTCCGGTACTGCCGGCATAAAAATCATTAGCGTCATGTAACTTCATGGTAAGCCTGCTCTGGTTATTTGAAAGCACAGCCTCTGCATTCACTATCTCTATTCCACTCGCTGATTCCCCGGTGAAGGCGCTTGGCCATTGTGAAACCTCAAGGGGGACATCGTTGCTGAATTTGAATTTCGTTACAAGCGAATCCATCCTTTTACCATCCCCCCCCGTATAATCCATGAACTGTTTGCAGTTCTCATTCATTCTATTTTTTTTATCATATAAATACCCGCTGCGCCTCATCACAACACCGATAAACTCTAGCTCATCACTAGCCGGACGTTGGATGAACTGCCCCACCTCAACCAGGTTTCCGTGAACATCCCTCAGGATTTTTCCTTCAGCAAAATCCGACTGCGCCACTTCATCAACAATTTCCTGCTTCTCGCTGATATCAACCTTTACCTCATCAACAAAAGCCCGCATCTCTTCCTTTAACCCCGCCATGCCGCCCTTTTTCTTTTTCTTGCTTTCCTTATCTTTATCCTTCATCTTTTTTTCTCTTTTTGCCTTCTTCTTTTCTTTCTTCTCTTCCTTTTTCTCTTCTTTCTTCTGCGCCTCCACCTTGTTTTTGTGATCCTCGGCTTTTGAAGACAGGTTCTTCACCTTATCTTCCTGTGCCGCCATTTCCGGTGACATTTCCGCCGGTTCTGAAGGCGCGTCACCCGTGCCTGATACGGATGACTCCTGGCTCTCCTGGACCGGAACTTCATTCTGGTCAACTTCCCCGTCGGGAGTGTACCCTGCCATTCCAACCATACCGTCAAACACTGCAACCGTGGTCTCGCCGGACTGGTCAACGGAAACGACGAACTCCGTACCCCTGACAGCCGTTACCGCGGCGGGAGACCTGACTTCAAAACCCGAATTCTTATTTTTAAATTTCTGGATTTTTAATACCACCTGGCCTATATTCAGTTTAATTCTGGTCTGATACAGCTTATTTTCAATATTAACCCTGAGCAATTCTATACTGCCCTCGGAATTTTCATCAATACTCATCATAGAACCATCCGCAAAACCCACCACAACCGCGGCCCCGCCCCCGGTTCTTATACCGTCCCTCTCTTCCACCGGCTGTCCTTCGGATACAGGTTTCCAACCCGCCCCTCCGGCCTTCTGCAGGGAAACCTGGCCTTTAACGGAAACCACAACAGCGCTATCAACCGCATGCGCGGAAATGACACATAGATAAACTACCGACACGGCAACCAGGCAAAATATTAATAGTATTTTTTTCATTATTCCCT
>JAUXDE010000147.1 GCA_030618495.1 Clostridia bacterium | reverse complement strand
GTAATCCTTCAGTTCATTTCTGAACCACTTCCCTATAGGTACGCCGAAACCCATCTTGGGCCTATTTATTACCTCCCGCGGGAGTATACCGCTAAGAGCTTCCTTTAATATATGCTTGGTCCTGAAACCCCTCAATTTCAGGCGCGATGGTATCCTTGATGTAAATTCAATGAACTTGTGGTCAAGGAACGGTGACCTGACTTCAAGGGAATTTGCCATTGAAGCGATGTCCATTTTTACCAGCAGGCATTCCGGCAGGTAGGTGAGCATGTCCGCATTCAACGTCCTGTCAAGAAAATTCTCTCCCCTGCCGGCGTTGAATTTATCCAACATGTATCCGAAAGCGTCCACTTCCCCGAACCTTTTGTTCATATCCCCGGAATACAGGCCCTCCTTCATGCGGTTATCAAACACACTGTTCCACTTGATATTCCTCCTCTCCGGGGACAGCATGGACGCCTGGATGAAATGCTTGAACCTCCTCGCCGGGTCGTTCCTCCTTGCTGATTCCGGAACGTTCTTCATCAGGTTGTAAATACCGTTTCGGACGAACCCCGGAATCATTGAATAATATCCCGACACCTTGTTGGCAAGATATCTGTCATACCCCGCGAAATTCTCGTCGCCGGCATCACCGTTTAAAGCAACCGTCACATGTTTTCTGGTTTCTTTTGAAACATAATATGACGGAACCGCTGAGACGTCCGAGTAAGGCTCGTTATAGTTCCATACGAGTTCCGGCAGTAATTCCATAACTTCGGGCTTTACTATGAACTCATGGTGATCCGTTTTAAACCTGTCCGCTATCAGCCTGGCATATTTAAGTTCCGAGAATGACTGTTCCTCAAACCCTATGGAAAACGTTTTTACCGGCTTCCCGGTCAGTTCGCTCATCAGTCCCACAACCGCCGATGAATCCACACCGCCCGACAGGAACGCTCCCAGGGGCACATCGCTTACCATCCTTAATTTTATGGATTCCCTTAATAACCTGAGGAGTTCCTCCCGGTATTCCGCATCGGAAAGGTTGAGTTTGTCACCATAATCGGGCTTCCAATAGCAGCTGGTCTCTATCCTGCCCGTTTCATCGCAGGTAAGGATGCCAGCCGGGGGCAGTTTGATTATCCCTTCAAATCCCGTCATGGGAGACGGTATGTAATTGTAGGTAAGGAAGTAATGTACCGCTTCAAGGTTTACTCTTCTTTTAACGTCCGGGGACTCCAGCAGGGATTTGGCTTCGGATGCAAAAAGGATTCCCCCGGGAGTTACAGCGTAAACCAGTGGTTTCTGTCCCATCCGGTCCCTCGCCAGCATCAGCGTTCTTTTTCTCCCGTCCCACAGGGCGAAGGCAAACATGCCCCTCAGGTGACTAACGCAGTTCGTGCCATGTTCCTCGTAGAGGTGTATTATGGATTCAACATCCGTTTTCGTGCTGAACCTGTGTCCCCTGCCTTCCAGTCCCCTCCTGAGCTCCCCGAAATTATAAATCTCGCCGTTACATACGATACATATACTCTTGTCCTCGTTGAATATCGGTTGATGGCCCGTTTCAAGGTCAATAATGGAAAGCCTCCTCATGCCCAAGCCCACACTGCGCTTACCCCCTCCCCCGGGTTCGGAAACGAAGAACCCCTCGTCATCCGGCCCGCGGTGTTTCAGCACATCGCACATTCCGCGCAGGGTTTTTTCATCAACCCTTTTATCCGTACCGTAATTGTATATCCCGCAAATCCCGCACATCAAGAATCCTTTCTAGCGCCAGCCATTTCAACAATACACTTATTCCTACTATCTTTTATCCGGACCCTACTCTTACGTCTGTTGATTTTAGAAATACTATTTTTCTTTAGTAAAAACATACTGGTTGCAACCAGCCCCTCCACTTGTTGTAAGACATTCTAAATGAAATCCTCTTTTCCTATAGAATTTAAAAATCTGTTCAGGCTTAGCAACCTCAAACGGATAACCTCCGACCCAATCTATCACATCTCTCCATGGCGACATTCCACGGGTATCATCGTAATTATGCCATGTGTGAAAGGGCCTTCCACACAAAATGTCACGAATAGTCGTTGACCCCCACACTCGGATAAAGACAGGAACTAAAATTAAAAATCTCATTGCTCCAGGCAAATGGTTATAAAACATCTTAACAAATTTCCAATATTTGGAAGTTCGGCCTTGGTCATTGAAAATCGCAATAAATACAAGATTTCTTCCTACAAAATTGCTCGTTTCAATCCGAACACCTGATCCTTTTTTCTCTTCGGTAAGTTTATGGATGTCAATAATAAGAATCTAATCCCTGTAAAGAGTTAAATCATCCGGGTTTTCCGCATATAACCCACATTGAACACTACTTTCCTGCATTTCGTTATAGTGTTGTTTTGATAGTCCCTCATTCGGAGTTACCATGATTATGTTATCCAGGGGAGAAGTTTTATATTTTAGAAACTGCCAGTAATTTATGTGCATTATTAATGTTTCCCACTGCCGGTTGCCATCCAATAATCCCATACACTTTTCTTAACAATTCTTCTAGATATGTATCTAAGTAATCTCACAAAAAATCCTCCAAATTTTCCCAGACATGAAAATATCAATAAAATAACTAACAAAATAGAAAAATGCTTTTTTAGTGCACAAATAATGCTCTTTCTGCCTTCTCTTATCTTATCATTGATAAGATATTCAATTCCTTTGTGGTAATCCATTTCAGAGAATATTTTATTAAGGCTTGCTCCCAATTCTTCTTTTAAGTAAGGATTTCTCTTTATAGTTTCTGATATGACTCTTCTAGTTTCTTCAATACCCAGCAAAATATTTGGGCGACTGAAGTTCGCTTCATGTATCATGTATTTGGCAAGCGGTTCATTTACATAATCAGCATTATATTTTTCTACTATCCTTAAAAATAAATCATACTCTTCTGGTACACACAATTCTTTTGAAAATAGACCGACATCTGCAGACACTCTGGAAGGAATTATAGCAGTAAGACATGGAATGAAGTTTTCCGAAACAAGTTCTTTGAGTACTTTGCCTCTATAAGGCTTATTTGTCCTAAAGAATGTGTCAGTTTTCCCGAGCATTCTATTAACAATATAGGAGTCCGAAAAAACGATACCAATATTATCGAATTTTGGGAACTCAAACAATTTCATTTGTTTTTCAAGTTTATGGGGAAGCCACAAATCATCATGGTCAATAAAGGCTAAATAATC
>JAUXDE010000111.1 GCA_030618495.1 Clostridia bacterium | reverse complement strand
ATTCGGTTCCGTGGCTTCCTTTATATTAATGAACTTCACGGGCGCTTCAACATATACGTCACTATCCGGGGTAAGGAAGGAAATGCGCGCGGCGGTTCCCCTGCAGTTGTCCGCGGTTGTTGCCGGAGTAGTTCTGGCAATAGTTGATAAGTTCATATAGGAATAAAATGAAAAGATTTCAATATTTAAAAAATGTTGTGACCCTGAAGCTTGATACAGCCAAGTGCAGCGGCTGCGGCATGTGCGTTAAGGTGTGCCCCCATGCGGTCTATGAGATAAGGGATAAGAAGGCGTTGATTATTGACAGGGACGACTGCATGGAATGCGGCGCCTGCGCCATGAACTGTCCGGAGCAGGCAATAAGCGTTGATTCCGGGGTAGGATGCGCCGCCGGTATTATAAATGGCGCATTGAGAGGCACGGAGCCCACCTGTGACTGTTCAAGTGATACAAGCAACCCTTTTTGTTAAGCATTATGAGTTATGTATTCCTTGCCAAAACACTATTTCTATGATATAATTAAATTATAGATTACATTATACAGGAGGCAAGTAGATGGTAACTAATTATACAATTGTTGTTGTAAAAAGTGAAAAATGGTATGCTGGCTATGTAAAAGAATTGCCGGGAGCCCATTCTCAGGGGAAAACAGTTAAAGAAGTAAAGGAGAATTTAAAAGAAGCAGTTAAAATGGTTTTAGATTCGAATTATAAACATTTTATTAAAGGACAAAATAAAGTATTGGAAGAGAGAATTGCAGTAAATATATGAAGCGAACTGAATTAATAAAGTATCTTCTAAAAAATGGCTGTATCCTTGAACGAGAAGGGAAAAAACATACGTTGTTTTATAATCCAAAAAGTGAAAAATCCGCAACAGTGCCCAGGCATCGTGAAATAAACACATTTACAGCGAGAGGACTCTGTAAAGATTTAGGTATAAAAGTAATTAGGAAAAAATAATATTTATCACGTTAGAAAACATTCCATTCGGTGTTTTAATTACACAGCAGGACTATTCTTGATTTTCATCATTTCTTGTGTCCCGGAACCAGTCGGGTATGTCCATTTCATATTACCTATTCCCATGCCTTTTCTTTTTATTTATTGACATAAACGGCATTTTGTGGTTTAATACTGAAAAAGGGGAGGCACCGAAGAGGGGGCCTGAGAGTTCTGCTGACGCAGATTACCCTTTGACCTGATCTGGGTAATGCCAGCGTAGGGAAAAAAGTTTTCCAACCCCTGCGAAACAGGGGTTTTTATTTTAGGGAGCAATAAATGTTGGTAACCGTAAACGGTGATATAAAAGAACTGCCTGATTCAATCAGCCTCACGGAAGCGATTGGAAAGTTCTGTGATAATCCGGACGGTGTTGTTGCCGAACTTAACATGGTTATTATAGGGAAAAACAGGTGGGAGAAAAAACGCCTCAGGAACGGCGATGTGCTGGAGTTAATCGCTTTCATGGGTGGAGGATAAATGATAAAGGATAAGCCGCTTATCATCGATGGAAAAAAGATTAAGAGCCGCCTGTTCCTCGGGACGGGCAAGTTCAGGAACAAGAAGGATGTAACCGATTGCATAAAGGCAAGCGGCACCGAGGTGGTGACGGTTGCTCTGAGGAGGATAGACCTCAAACGGCACGAGGAAAACATTCTTGAGTATATACCGAAGAACGTTAATTTATTGATAAATACTTCGGGCGCAAGGAATGCCAGGGAGGTTCTGCGTATAGCCAGGATTGCCAGGGAATCGGGGTACGGGAACTGGGTCAAGGTAGAGGTTGTAAACGACAGCAAGTACCTTCTTCCGGATAATCATGAAACCGTAAAGGCAACGGAAATGCTGTCAAAGGAAGGGTTCGTTGCTCTTCCTTACATGTCCCCGGATCTCTACACCGCACGCGAACTGGTAAAGGCGGGCGCCGCTACGGTAATGCCCCTTGGTTCCTGTATAGGAAGCAGCCGCGGGCTTAAGGCGAAGGAATTTATAAAAATATTAATTAACGAGATTGACCTGCCGGTAGTTGTTGACGCCGGGCTCGGGTTTCCTTCACAGGCGGCGGAATCCATGGAGATGGGAGCCGATGCGGTGCTCTTGAATACCGCGGTGGCTACCGCCGGGAACCCGAAAGCCCTTGCAAAAGCGTTTGCGCTTGCAGTGCAGGCGGGCAGGACGGCCTACCTGGGCGCTCCCCGGGAGGAAAAGGATTCCGCAAGCGCGTCCTCGCCTCTGACGGGGTTTCTTTTTGAAGATAAAAAATGATTACCCTATCGGAATTAAAAGATATCCTGGCTGATGAAGACCCCCAGGCAATAGAAGACCTGGCTGTAAAGGCAAAAACTATTACAAGCAGGTTTTTCGGAAGGACCATTTCGCTCTACGCTCCCATATACCTTTCCAATTACTGCGATAACGGCTGTCTTTACTGCGGGTTCAGACACGGGCTCAGGATAAAAAGGAAAAAACTTACTTTCGATGAAATGGCAGGGGAAATGGCGCGGGTTTCCGGGGCGGGAATCCAGAATATACTGCTGTTGACCGGCGGTTCGCGAAAACAAACTCCACCGTCATATATTAAAAAGGCCGTTGAAGTTGCAGGGGAGTACTTCCCGAGCATAAGCCTTGAAGTGTATCCCATGACAGAAGACGAGTACAGGCAGTTGTACAGGTCGGGAGTGGACGGCGTAACCGTTTACCAGGAGACCTATAACAGAAAGCGTTACAGTTACCTCCATCCTACCGGGAAGAAGAGCGACTATGAATACCGCTACCTGACGCCGGAGCGTATCGCAAAATCAGGCATAAGGAATATATCCATGGGGGCGCTTCTGGGACTATGGGACGTGGCGGAGGATATCCATGAGCTATTCAAGCACCTCAGTTGCATGGAAAGGAATTATCCGGGTGTTGAATACAGCCTCTCGTTTCCGAGAATACTGAGCGTACCGGGGACGAAGTTCAAATCCATTAACGTTTCCGACCTTACGCTTATAAAGCTTATGTGCCTTGCCCGCATACTGTTCCCCAGGGTCGGGATAAACCTGTCCACGAGGGAGGGTGAAAAACTGCGTGACCATGCCCTTGGAATCGGCGTTACGAGGATTTCCGCGGCATCGCGCACTTCGGTAGGCGGGTATACGGGTACAGGCGAAAATGACACACAGTTTGACGTAAGGGACAGGCGGTCGGTAAGGGAAGTGGTTTCCATACTCAAGGCAAAAAACTTTGACCCTGTTTTCACTGACTGGAGAAGGATAAAGAATGGACCTTAGGAAATTCTTTGAACACCAGGTTTACGGTATCACCTGTTTTGAGCGCAGCAGGGGGAGGAGTACCGGGTACGTGGTGGAGGAAATGCTTGAAGCGGGGATAAAAATTATTCAATACCGTGAAAAGCGCAGGGTGAAGAGCGTGAAGTACGACGAATGCGTATTAATCCGGGAACTTACAAGAAAATATAACGCTCTTTTCATAGTGAACGATGATGTTGACCTTGCGGTGCTCACGGACGCGGACGGTGTCCACATAGGGCAGGAAGACCTGCCCTTAAGAGAAGTTCGCGGTTTGATAGGAAAAGACATGTTTATCGGAGTTTCCACGCATAACCCCGCCCAGGCCCGGGAGGCGGCTGAAGCGGGCGCCGATTACATCGGGGTAGGCCCTGTCTTTGAAACCCGTACCAAGGAAGGCGTCTGCAGTCCTGTAGGTACGGGGTACATCAGTTACGTAGTAAAGAATATAAACCTGCCGTTTGTGGCAATAGGCGGGATCAAGGAACACAACATTAATGAAGTCATAAAAGCCGGAGCCAGGTGCATAAGCCTTGTTACAGAAATAACCGAAGCGGAAAACATCAGGGAAAAAGTAAGGGCTGTGTTCAATACGTGGGGTGAGGTTGAACCATAGCTTCTTTTTAATCTGAAATTAACAAGAATAATGAGAATGGAGTTCAGTCCATGAAGAAGAAAAAAAAGACTACAGTAGATATGTGCAGTGATTGTCCCGCTATTTGTTGTCATGACCTTGCTCTTATGATTACCAAGCCGAAGAGTAAAGAAGAAATCTCAGAACTCAAGTGGGAGATAATGTATGATACGGTTAATGTGTGCATAAGAAATCATAAATGGTATACATTGATTAAGGGCAGGTGTATCTACCTGGATAAGAACAATTTATGCAGTAATTATAATAACAGGCCGGGCAGGTGCCGAAGACATAATCCACCCGATTGCGAGCGATATGGCGGATGGTATGATGTGATGATTTCAAGTCCTGAAGAGCTGGATGATTACCTCAAAAACAGGAAGAAGTAAGATGAAAACAAAAAAACCTTTCAGAAACACCAAGCTATTCATGCATTCATCAATAGTCATTCTTGCAGTTATACTGCCGGCGTGTATTTCCTGCAGTGACAACAGGAGCCTTGTGTTCAAGCATGAGTTTCTGATGGATACCGTTGTAGAGATAACCGTTGCATGCCGCAAAAAGGAGCCTGCGGAGAAAGCGATAGAGAAGGCGTTCGCCGAGATAAGAAGAATAGACGGCATTGCCGGGCCCGGGGAAGACTCGGAGCTGTCGGAGGTAAATAAAGACGCTCAACGGAAGCCCGTTACCGTGTCGGACGAACTGTTCTTTGTTGTAGATAAGGCGTTAGGGTACGGCAGGCTTACGGAGGGCGTTTTTGATATTTCTGTTACCCCGCTTCTTGAACTCTGGGGTTTTTCCGGGGAGAACAGGAAATACTCCGTGCCTGAAACAGGCTTGCTGTCAAAGGCGCTAAAAAAGGTGGACTACAGGAATGTCGTATTGAACAAGGATAAGAAAACGATACTCTTCAGGAAGAAGGGAACGAAAATTACCCTTGGGGGCATTGCTAAGGGATATGCGGTCGGCAGGGCAATGGAAGTCCTGAAAAATGAGGGTATAAGGAATGCCATCGTGAATGCGGGGGGAGACGTCCAGGTAACAGGCGATAAGTTCGGCAAACCATGGTCGATTGGGATAAGGCATCCCAGGAAACCGCGCAGTATGCTTACGACAATGGAGTTTAAGGAAGACAGGTGTATATTCACTTCGGGTGATTATGAAAGATATTTCTTTTCAGGCAACAGGAGGTATCATCATGTACTGGACCCTTACACGGGGTATCCCGCGGATTCGGAATGTATCAGCGTTACCATCATTACAGGCGACCCGGTTGCTGCGGATGCCCTTGCCACATCCGTGTTTGCCC
>JAUXDE010000121.1 GCA_030618495.1 Clostridia bacterium | reverse complement strand
TACCAATAGTCGAGTAATAATAGTAATAATGTTAAGGTCTGATCCCACCTGACTTGATCTAACTATATATTTGACTAAACCTCAATATTTTGGTAATATTCGTGAAACAAACACATAAGGAGAAATAAAGTGAAGTACTCAGTTGTGCGCGGTACAAAGGATATTCTGCCTGAAGAAACAGGGAAATGGCAGTACGTTGAAAAGGTTTCCCGGGAAATATTTAGAATCTATGGTTTTTCTGAAATGAGAACGCCCCTTTTTGAAAAAACCGAACTATTTGTCCGCGCCATAGGCACTGATACGGACATAGTAACCAAGGAAATGTATAATTTTAAGGATAAGAAGGGCAGGGAATTGACCCTGAGGCCTGAGGGCACGGCAGGCATTATCCGCGCAGCAGTTGAAAATAACCTTATAAGTAAGGACCAGAATACCAAACTATACTACATGGGCCCAATGTACCGTTACGAAAGGCCGCAGAAGGGTAGGCAAAGGGAGTTTTACCAGGTTGGGGCTGAATTAATAGGTGAAGATAAATCACTTTATGACTATGAAATCATAGCGCTTGTATGGGGCATTCTGGGCAAGCTTGGGCTTAAAAACTTAAAGTTATACATTAACAGTGTTGGGTGCAGTGTTTGTCGTCTTAAATACCTTGAATGTCTAAGAAATTACTTTAAGAATAATGTGGGTTCAATGTGCACTGACTGCGGCAATAGACTGGACACAAATATAATGAGAATTCTTGACTGCAAGAATGATAAGGATAGAATGATAATAGAAAAAGCGCCTAAAATACGCGATTTTCTGTGCGATAACTGTAAAATGTCCTATAATCAGTTGAAGGTCCTGCTTGCTTCTGTTGAAATCAAGTATGAAGAGGACTCATACATGGTTAGAGGGCTTGATTATTACACCAAAAATGTTTTTGAGGTTAAATACAGCGGACTGGGCGCCCAAAATACGCTTGCCGCAGGCGGGAGGTATAATAACCTTGTCAGCGAAATGGGAGGCCCCGGGGCAAGCGGAACCGGTTTCTCAATCGGGATGGAACGATTGTTAATGGTATGTGAAAAAGAAAATGTTACAGCAAACTGGGAAATAAATGGTGTGGACGTATTTTTTGCCCTGATAGGAAACAAGGCAATAGTTAAGGGACGCCTTCTTCTGTCAAATTCAAGGTCCGCCGGAATCTCCTGTGAATGTGATTATTCCCCTGAAAAAAGTTTAAAGTCTCAAATGAAAAGAGCCGATAAGTTAGGCTGCAAGTATGTAGTGATTATAGGTGATGATGAACTGTCAGGCGGTAAAGCAATATTGAGGAACATGAAAGACAGCAGCCAGGAAGAAGTGGAATTTGATTCCCTGGTAAAAGAACTAAAAAATAAACTATAAAGATAAAAAAATCTTGACATAATATTTGTTTTGTGTTATAATGTTTTTAGTAAGTCAATTCTAGGAAACTGACCTATATAAAAATCCCATATTGGTATGTTCCAAGAAAAATAATATGTAAAATATTTTTATAAAATAACCTATTTTTTAATATATCACTCTCTCAAATTACACGTTTTAATAATCCTGATTTAAAAATAAATGGAGGAAACTATGACTGAAAGTATGAACATTAGCGCCCTGGCAAAACTCAAAGTTGCCGAATTAATGAAAATTGCAACTGAGAAGAAGCTTGAGAACATTTCAGGACTCCGAAAGCAGGATTTGATTTTTGCCATAACGGGAGCCCAATCAAAACTGAAAGGGGAGTTGTACAACGAAGGGGTACTTGAAATCCTGCCTGACGGATTTGGCTTCCTTCGTTCACCAAATTACAATTACCTGCCGGGACCTGATGACATCTATATATCCCCTTCACAAATAAAGAAGTTCAGTTTAAGAAAAGGGGATACCGTTGCAGGCCAGGTAAGGCCTCCAAAAGAAGGGGAAAGATTCTTCGCCTTGTTGCACGTTGAAAAAGTGAACAATGACAGCCTGGACAATATCCGGGAAAGGATACTATTTGATAACCTTACTCCCCTGTACCCCGAGGAACTCTTAAATGTCGAAACCAAAGTTTCCGATCCGTGTATGCGGATAGTGAATCTAATGACACCAATAGGGAAGGGGCAGAGAGGCATGATAGTGGCCGCTCCGCGAACAGGCAAAACCATATTGCTTCAGAAGCTTGCAAATGCAATAACCGAAAACCATAAAGAGGTAAAACTCATAATACTGCTTATAGATGAACGCCCTGAAGAAGTAACTGACATGCAGCGTTCCGTTGATGCAGAAGTTATTGCCTCAACTTTTGATGAACATGCTGAAAGGCATATCCAGGTGTCGGAGATGGTTGTAGAGAAGGCAAAACGGCTTGTGGAACACAAGAATGACGTGGTAATACTTCTGGACAGTATTACGAGGCTTGCGAGGGCATACAATTCAATGACCCCGTCTTCGGGCAGGGTGCTCTCCGGAGGACTTGATTCAAATGCGCTGCAGAAACCAAAGAGATTCCTGGGCGCGGCAAGGAACATTGAAGAAGGCGGGAGCCTGACCATTGTTGCAACGGCATTGGTCGATACCGGCAGTAGAATGGATGATGTTATTTTCGAAGAGTTCAAAGCGACCGGCAACATGGAAATCAACCTTACCAGAAATCTTTCGGACAAGAGAATATTCCCCGCGATTGACATTAACCGTTCAGGAACCAGGAGAGAGGATTTACTGTTGAGTCCGGAAGAATTGAACAAGGTGTGGATACTGAGAAAGTTATTAAGCGGACTGAGCGAAGTAGAAGCAATGGAACTTTTCCTGGCCAAGATAAACTCAACCAAGAACAACAAGGAATTCCTGAAGTCAATGGAAGTAAGCGCCCTCAGGTAAGTTTATTATGTTCTTTATCGTTACAGCATGCCCGGTTAAAACATGTTAAAAAAAATAAATCATATACATTTTGTAGGTATCGGCGGGGCGGGGATGAGCGGCATAGCCCAGGTGCTTTTAAGCCTTGGTTATAAAGTAACCGGTTCTGATATGACCCAATCGGAAATAACCAGAAAATTATCCGGACTTGGCGCAAAGATATATTCCTGCCACAAGAAAGAAAATATTTCAGGAGCTGATGTTGTAGTCACTTCCACCGCTATCCTTCCGGATAACCCCGAGGTAAGTTCATCTATAAAAAGAAAAATACCCGTTATTCCAAGAGCTGAAATGCTAACTGAGCTGATGAGGCTGAAGTATGCAATAACAGTTGCGGGCACTCACGGGAAAACAACTACAACTTCCATTGTTTCCATGGTTCTGGATAAGGGCAAGCTTGACCCTACAGTTATAATAGGAGGCAAACTTATAAACATTGCGTCACATGCCAGGTGCGGAAAAGGAGAGTACATAGTGGCGGAGGCCGATGAAAGCGACGGTTCATTCCTGCTGCTTACGCCGACCATTGCGATTGTCACGAATATAGACGCTGACCACCTGGACTATTACAGGAACATAGATAATATAAAGGATGCGTTCGTTGGACATATAAACAAAGTACCGTTTTACGGGTGCGCTATAATATGCGGAGATGATGCGAACGTGCGGTCGATAATGCCGAGAATAAAAAGGAAATACTACACCTACGGAATAAAAGGCAATCATGATTTTACGGCAAAAAAGATACGGTCATCAGGTGTTTCAAGTGTATTTACGGTCTATTTCAGGAACAAAAAACTTGGTGAATTAACCATAGGCATGACAGGCATGCACAATGTGAATAATGCTCTTGCCGCCGTTGCGGCGGGGCATGAACTTGAAATAGGTTTTAAAGATATAAAGAAAGCGCTCGGGCAATTCAAGGGCGTTGAAAGACGCCTTCAGATTGTCGCTAAAAAGAGAAAAACCCTGTTTATTGATGACTACGGGCATCATCCCACTGAAATATCCGCAACGCTTGACGCAATAAAGAACGGCTGGCCCGGCAGGAAACTGCTGGTCATATTCCAACCGCACCGGTATACCAGGACCCAGGCGCAGGAATACAACTTTGCCAAATCTTTGAACAGCGCTGACAGGTTATGGATAACTCCTATTTATCCGGCAGGTGAAAAACCGATTGCCAATGTGTCATCGAAATCAATAATGAAACATTTCTCCGCCGGCAAGTTGAAACAAGTTACACTTGCCAAGTCAGAAAAAGCATTGATTAACTCGATTATGAAGGAACTCAAGCCGGGTGATATTCTGCTCACCCTCGGAGCCGGCCCCATCTGGAAGACAGGACTGGAAATAATTGACAAGTACTAACAATTGTATCCTTTTTCTAATTTAAATAAAAAACAATTAAAAACAATAAAATAATATTATATTTATTTTATTTAATAAATCATGTATAATAACAAAATGATAATTAATGATTTTAAAAACAT
>JAUXDE010000123.1 GCA_030618495.1 Clostridia bacterium | reverse complement strand
ACTAAAAAGAAAATTCTCCCACATGTTATTTGTTAAATCTTCATGGTTGTAGTGTATTCCGCTGTCAATTACCGCAATGACCACGCCCGAGGTTCCCGTATCTATGTCCCAGGCCTCCGGCGCATCCATATCATTATCCGATGAATCATGCAGTCCCCACTGTGAACCGAAGTTAGTATCATTGGGGGTTATAAAAGCCCTCCTGATATAGTTCGGTTCCGCGAACTCCACGTCGGGATTGTTTTTATACAATTCTATCATTTCTTCTATTGTCTTACCTGCCGGTATTTTTATGCAGTGTATATTGAAGTGTTTTATCTCCGACTTTTTCCTGCCGCCGAGGTTCTTGTTTGTCATGCTCATGGCGGCTTTGTCCGTCCCATGCCTGAACTTGACCAGGAGCTCCCCCTCAACCACTTCAACCCTGCGTTTTGATACGGGGTCTATTATGGACGCCTTTTTTATTCCCGCGTAGGAGTTGGCGACAACAACCAACTGCAATAATATAACAAAAACTTTTTTCATGTTCATGGGGTCAGACCTTCACCTTTTCTTCTTCTTTAGACTTTTATTGTTCGCCCTTGTATTTTCTTCCCCCCTTCTCTTGAACTTATGGACTCTTAATGAGGAGGCTTAATTACGAAAGGTTAAACCCCAGCGCTTTCGGAATTTAGAGCGAGCCTCTCACGTGAGCGACCTCCGAATTAAGAGTCCAAAAGTTCCCCTCATGTTCCCATTTGCCACGAATTCAGGTATTTTTCCTGCTCGGGAGTGAGTTTATCTATCTCCATTCCCATCATCCTGAGTTTCATCTTAGCAATGGAACTGTCGATTTCTTCCGGAACACAATAGACTTTGTTTTCCATTTTTGAAGCATTCCTGGCAAGGTACTCCGCCGATAACGACTGGTTGGCAAAACTCATATCCATAACACTTGGCGGATGGCCTTCGGCAGCAGCCAGGTTAATCAGCCTGCCGTCGGCAAGAATGTTTATTCTCTTACCGCTTTTAAGTGTATATTCTTCTATGAAATCCCTGATAATCCTTTTCTTTTTGGTCATTTTCTTGAGCCCTTTAATATCAATTTCAACGTTGAAATGGCCTGAATTGCACACGATGGCGCTGTCTTTCATAACCTTGAAATGCTCTGGCCTTATGACATGAATATCGCCTGTCAGGGTACAGAATATGTCTCCTATTCTTGCGGCCTTAGCTATCGTCATCACCTGGAAACCGTCCATTACAGCTTCAATACCCTTGACGGGGTCAACCTCAACAACCACTACTATGGCGCCCATCCCCCTGGCGCGCATGGCAAATCCCCTGCCGCACCAGCCGTACCCGCACACAACAATGGTTTTCCCAGCAAGCAGTACGTTGGTCGCCCTCACTATGCCGTCAACCGTCGACTGCCCGGTGCCGTAGCGATTATCAAATAAGTGTTTTGTATCAGCGTCGTTTACGGATATGATGGGATATTTCAAGACCTTGTTCTTTGCCATGCTCTTAAGGCGTATTACGCCCGTTGTGGTTTCTTCCGTTCCTCCTATCGGCAACTTCCCTGTCTTTGAAGTATGTATGGTTGAAACAAGATCCGCCCCGTCGTCCATGGTGATGTCCGGCTTGTTGCTGAGCGCCGCATTGATATGCTTGTAATAAGTCTTGTTGTCCTCTCCGCATATCGCAAAAACCGGTATACCGAAATCCTTTACAAGGGATGCGGCCACATCATCCTGCGTGGACAGCGGATTGGACGCGCAGAGAACCGCATTGGCTCCGCCCGCCTTCAGCGTAATCATAAGATTCGCCGTTTCTGTTGTCACGTGCAGGCATGAAGCAATATTTACGCCTTTTAACGGCTTCGTCTTTGAAAAACGCTTTTTTATACTTCTAAGAACGGGCATCTGCCTCTCAGCCCATTCAATTCTTATCTTTCCCTTTGAAGCAAGTTTAATGTTCTTTACATCGGATTTCATTGATACTCTCCTTTTAATTATATTTTTACCGCTTTTCTTAACTTGTCCGCCATGTCCGTCCTTTCCCAGGTGAAACTTCTTTCGGTTCTGCCAAAATGGCCGTATGCCGCCGTATTCTTGTAAATAGGCCTTCTCAAATCAAGCTTCTTGATAATGCCGACAGGAGTCAGGTCAAAATTATCCCTTATCAGCTTAATAATCTTATCTTCGCTAAGCTTACCCGTGCCTCTTGTATCCACTATCATCGACAGGGGCTCCGCCTTGCCTATTACATACGACAACTGGAGCATAATCTCTTTCGCCAACCCTGCCGCAACAATGTTCTTTGCGATGTAACGGGTCATATAGGAAGCGCTCCTGTCAACCTTTGTCGGGTCCTTTCCGGAAAACGCTCCACCGCCGTGCGGGGCGCTTCCGCCGTAAGTATCGACTATTATCTTCCTGCCGGTAACACCCGTATCAGACACCGGCCCGCCAACCACGAACTTGCCTGTCTGGTTAATAAACACTTCGGTTTTACCTTTTTTGTAATACTTCCCGAGTACAGGCAGGATTATTTTTTTAATAATCTCATCCCTTGATTTCTTTGTCATGTTCTTGCCTGAACTGTCCAGCACATCTTCCGTATGCTGTGTTGCGATGACAGCTCTTGTCGCCATGAAGGGCTTGCCGTCCCTGTACTCTATGGTAACCTGCGACTTGCCGTCGGGGCCGAGGTAACCGATAATATTCTTCTTCCTGGCATCAGCCAGTTTTTTAGTAAGCTTTTGAGCCAGCATTATGGGTAAAGGCATTAACTCCGGCGTCTCATCACAGGCGTAACCGAACATAATACCCTGGTCTCCCGCCCCTCCCGTATCAACACCCTGCGCAATATCCGGCGACTGCGTATGAATGGCATTGAGTACGGAACAGGTATTGGCGTCGAATCCATGAACTTCATTGTTATAGCCAATATCTCTTATAACGCCCCTTACCACCTTCTGAATATCCACGTATCCTTTTGTGGTAATCTCCCCGCCTACAATAACCATGCCGACCGTAATAAAAGTTTCGCAGGCGACACGTCCGAACTTATCCTGTTTTAATATATCATCAAGTATCGCGTCCGATACCTGATCACATATTTTATCAGGATGGCCTTCCGTTACCGATTCCGAACTGAAAAGATAGTTTTGTAATCTCATGTTTTCTCCTTTCTGATTGTACTCTGTTTGTTTCTGATTATTGATTCTTCAATAATACAGGATTTCCCCGAAATCCTTGCCCCGTTGCCCAGGATGGAATTTCTGATAACCACATTTCCTCCCACTCTCACGTTCTGCCATAGTGTACTGCCGGTGATTACAGCATTTTCCCCCACCACACTGCCGTCTCCTATGACACTGTATCCGTCTATTCTCGCCTTGCTCCTTATTGTGCAGTTCCTGCCGATTATACAGGGCCCTTTTATTTTTGCGCCTCTTTCAATTTTTGTACCGCTGCCCGTCCGGATATTCACGCCCTTCTTTTTTCCATCAAGGGCGATTTTGACTTTACCCGAAAGAACGTCCCTCTGCGCCTTACGATATTCGCCTAAATCGCCTATATCGCACCAGTACCCCTTCATCTCATATCCGAATATGCGCTTTTTCTTCTTCAACAGCAGTGACCATAACTGTGTCCCGAAATCGTAGTATTTGTTTTTCGGTATATAGTCCATTATTTCCGGCTCAAGTATATAAATGCCCGTATTAACCGTATCATGGAACACCTCGCTCCATGAAGGTTTTTCTACAAACTCCTTTATCCTGCCGCCACTGGCCGTCAGGGCAATGCCGTACTTAAAACGGCTGTCAACCCTCTTCAGAACTATCGTGGCAAAAGCTTTTTTGGATTTATGATATTTTACAGCTCCGGCCAGGTTCACGTCCGTCAGCCCGTCACCGCTCATCACCACAAAAGTATCGTTAAAATATCTTTCAACTTTCTTTATTGCTCCCGCCGTGCCGAGCAGAGACCTTTCCCTTGAATAATTTATGTTAACCCCGCAGGCTGAACCGTCCTTGAAATGATTTTCAATCGCGCCTGAGTGAGGGCCAAGGTTAATCATTGCCTCCCTGATATTATGTTTTTTCAGCAGTTTCAACGCATAGTGCAGAACCGGCTTATTTGCAATGGCAAACATCGGCTTGGGAGTATCGTATGACAGGGGACGAACCCTTGTACCATTACCCGCGGACATAATCATTGCTTTCATTTTTTTTCTCTTTTTTCCTTGTGATAGTGCTCTGTGTTACTTGAATACTATTTCTTTACCCATTTCAAGGAGTTTATCCGTCTTCTCCCTGTTATCAGTTTCCGAATATATCCTGAGCAGCGGCTCGGTACCGGAAGCCCTTATCAACAGCCAGCTGTCATCCTCAAGCAC
>JAUXDE010000095.1 GCA_030618495.1 Clostridia bacterium | reverse complement strand
GGTACGTGTCCCCATAATTCTATCATATTTTTACTCTTATGTTAAGCAATAAATTCCTGTTGACTTGAAAAATATTTTTTGTTATACTTGCCACGATATAAAAAGGAAGGAGCAATCATGAAAGGAATCTTAGTGTTGGAAGACGGTAGTTCCTTCGAAGGCATTTCAATCGGAACCCCCGGAGAAAAGACCGGCAGGGTTATTCTCAACACCGCTGTTGTCGGCTACCAGGAAATCATGACCGACCCTTCAAATGCCGGAAAAATAATCGTTCTCACATACCCCCTTATCGGTAACTACGGCGTGGCTGAAAAATTTAATGAATCTTCAAAATGCAGTCTCAGCGCGCTGGTAATAAAAGAAGACAGCGCAATTCACTCAAACTGGCAGGCAACGGACAGTTTCGGCAATTTCATAAAGAAGGAAAAAGTCCTGGTTGCCAGCGGGGTAGACACCAGAACGCTTGCCATCAGGATAAGGGACCGCGGGGAAATGCTTGGTATAATATCAACCGGAAAATCAAGTAAGAGCGAACTGCTGAAAAAACTAAAAAACGGCCGAAAAAACATCACAAACAATCACATAAGCGGAATATCCGTAGCCAAACCCGTAAAAATCAAAACAAGTCCATCGGGGGCCGACATAGCCGTACTGGACCTGGGAATGCTGAACAGTTTCATGGGGCAGTTGAAAACCCTGAAATGCAACATTACCCTTCTGCCCTACGGTACGCCTGCCGGAAAAATCCTTGAAATGAAACCCGACGGCCTTATTGTTTCAAACGGGCCGGAAGAGGACAGGGCCATTCCCGGGATTGTCAGGACCGTCAGGAACCTCGTCGGCAAAATCCCCATCATGGGCATCTCCGCGGGTCATGAGATTATATGCCTGGCGCTCGGAGGCAGGCTGAAGAAACTGAAAACGGGCCATCACGGCGTTAATTACCCTATAAAATCCGACTCCTCTCTCAAGGGGGAAATAACCGTCCAGAACCATTCTTATACCGTGGATGAAAATTCAATCAAAAATAACAGGGACATCAAAATAACACTGAGAAATTTAAACGATAATACCATTGAAGAGATTGAAAGCAGAAAACTTAAAATAATTTCCACGCAGTACTACCCTGCCTGTCCGGGTTTTGATGAAGTAAACGATGCCTTTAAACGGTTTTTAGCTATGACCGGGGAAAAGAAAGGACGTAAACATGCCAAAGCGTAGTGATATAAACAAGATACTGCTGATAGGTTCGGGCCCCATAGTCATCGGGCAGGCGTGTGAGTTTGACTATTCCGGGTCCCAGGCCTGCAAAGCATTAAGAGAAGAAGGTTACTATACAATCCTGGTAAACAGCAACCCCGCTACAATCATGACGGACACCAGGATGGCTGATGTTACCTACATTGAACCCCTCACTATTGAAGTGGTTACTGAAATAATAAAAAAGGAAAGGCCCGATGCCATTCTGCCCACGCTGGGAGGCCAGACAGGATTGAACCTCGCTTTCTTCCTGATGAAGGAAGGGATACTCAAGAAATACGGAGTTGAGCCTTTGGGCGCAAGCATTGCCGCCATTTCAAGGGCTGAGGACAGGGAGATTTTCAAGAAATCCATGCAGGAAATCGGTGTTGACACCCCCAAAAGCGGCATAGCAAGAAACCTCAGCGAAGGGATAAAAATAGGCATGAGGATAGGTTTTCCCCTTATTCTCAGGCCCGCATACACCATGGGCGGGAGCGGAGGTTCAATCGTATATAACAGGGAGGAACTCAGCGAATCCCTTAAAAGCGGACTCGAGATAAGCCCGGTAAGCCAGGTATTAGTTGAACAATCCGTTCTCGGCTGGAAAGAAATAGAGTTTGAAGTAATGCGCGACTGCGCCGACAACGTTATCATGATTACCTCCATGGAGAACATTGACCCGATGGGCGTGCATACAGGCGACAGCATAGTTGTCGCGCCTTCCCAGAGCCTTACCGCAGAAGAGTACAGGAACTTCGTGAACCTTTCAAAGAGGATTATAAGGAAAATCGATATTACCGGCGGCGGCGCAAACATCCAGTTCGCCCAGAACCCTGAAAACGGCCGCATCGTAATCATAGAGGTGAACCCGAGGCTTTCGAGGAGCTCGGCGCTGGCCTCCAAGGCAACGGGGTTCCCCATAGCGAGGGTCGCAACGAAACTGGCAATCGGGCTGACACTACCCGAAGTAGTGAACGAGATAACGGGGAAGACTACGTCGTTCTTTGAACCCACCATTGATTACTGCGTCTTTAAAATATGCAGGTTTACCTTTGAAAAATTCCCCCGGGCAAAAGCGATTCTCAACACTTCCATGAAGGCTGTAGGGGAAGCCATGTCGATAGGCAGAAACTTTAAGGAAGCTCTGCAGAAGGGAATACGTTCCACTGAAACCAGCAGGTTCGGCCTGGGCTCGGACGGAAAGGACAGGATCACGGATGCGGACCTGATAAAACCTTCGGCGGACCTGATAAAAGAAATAAAACAGAAGATAACAACACCCAATGATGAAAGAATATTTTACGTAAGATACGGACTCAAGGCAGGTATTTCCATTGATGAAATACACGAACTTTCAGGAATCGATAGGTGGTTTATAGAAAATCTTGACCAACTGGTAAGGATGGAGGAAAGCATAGTGAAACATAAGAACAGGAGCCCCAAAGATAAATTGAAGATACCCGCTGACCTGCTCAGGAAGGCAAAGCAATCCGGTTTTTCCGACGTCCAGCTTGCTTTTCTGCTCAATTCAACGGATAAAAAAGTCCGTTCGTACCGTAAAAAACTTAACGTGAAAGCGGTTTATAAATTAGTGGATACCTGCGGCGGGGAATTTAAAGCGGAACAGCCGTATTACTATTCCACGTACGAAAGCAGTAACGAAAGCAAGCCGTCCTCCAAGAAGAAAGTCCTGATACTCGGCGGCGGGCCAAACAGGATAGGGCAGGGCATAGAATTTGATTACTGCTGCTGCCACGCGTCCTTCGCCCTCAAGGAAGAGGGTATCGAAAGTATCATGATAAACTGCAACCCTGAGACCGTGTCCACCGATTACGATACCTCGGACAAACTGTACTTTGAACCGTTGACGGTTGAAGACGTCCTCAACATCGCGGACCTTGAAAAACCCATGGGAATAATAGTCCAGTTCGGCGGGCAGACACCTCTTAACATATCCGTGCCGCTGGCGAAGGCGGGCCTTAAAATCCTGGGGACCAGCCCCGACTCCATTGACATGGCGGAAGACAGGAAAAGATTCCAGCAGATGCTTAAAAAACTGAACATCCTTCAACCCGAAAACGGTACCGCCAGGTCGGTCAAAGAAGCAATAAAGGTTGCAAATAGAATAGGCTACCCGGTGGTGGTGCGTCCCTCCTATGTGCTCGGAGGAAGGGCAATGGAAACCGTCTACGATGAGAGTGACCTGAAAGATTATATGGAAAAAGCCGTTGCCGCGTCAAGCGAACACCCGATACTTATAGACAAATTCCTTGAAGACGCCATAGAAGTGGACGTTGACGCTATCTCAGACGGGGATACCTGCGTGATAGGCGGAATAATGGAGCACATCGAGGAAGCCGGGATACATTCCGGCGACAGCGCCATGGTCCTGCCGCCGCACACGCTTAACCGGGATACAATCGAACGCTTGAAGAAGAACACTTACGCCATGGCAAAGGAATTGAACGCAAAGGGCCTTATAAACATACAGTACGCCGTCAAGAACAATGTAGTTTACGTTCTTGAGGTAAATCCCAGGGCAAGCAGGACTATTCCCTTCATAAGCAAGGTTATAGGCGTGCCCCTCGCAAACCTGGCGACCAAGATAATGCTCGGCAAAAAACTCTCGGAACTCGGATTCACCAGTGAAAAGGAAGTAAAACACGTTGCAGTCAAGGAATCCGTGTTTCCCTTCATAAAATTTCCCGGAGTGGACGCCATACTGGGACCTGAGATGAAATCCACGGGTGAGGTTATGGGAATAGATTCCTCTTTTGGCTCCGCCTACCTTAAGAGCCAGCTTGCCGCAGGCCAAAAACTGCCCTGTAAGGGAAAAGTGTTTATAAGCGTGAAGAACCAGGACAAGAGAAGTATAGTTCTTATCGCAAAAAGACTCGCAGACATTGGCTTTAAAATCCTTGCGACTTCCGGAACCGCTGATACATTAACGCGAAATGACATTAAGGCGGATACGCTGCCCAAACTCAACGAAGGAAGGCCAAACATCATAGATTATATAAAAGACAACAAGGTTCACCTTGTAATCAACACCCCCGCCGGCAAAGCAACCAAGGAAGATGAAACAAAGATAAGATCAAACGCAATACTCTACGGCGTTCCGTTGATAACAACTATAGCCGGAGCGCAGGCCTCTGTCAGCGGGATTGAAAATATGATACTAAAACCCCGGATGAGCGTGAAATCATTACAGCAATACCATAAAGGAATAAAATAAGGTCCCTGGAGAAAAAACATGAAAAAAATCATTGGAATACTTTTGGTTGCCTGCATTACTGCCGCCGGCTGCGCAAGCATGGAAGCGCTCCAGAAGAAGAAAACCAGTCTTGAGGCGGCAATAACCCGGCAGGAAAAAGCAACCAAAGACGAAATTGCGGCAATTGAAGCTGAAATGGATCAACTCATAGCCGTAATTGACTCTTCAAACAGCCTGTCCGAAGACGCGAAGAACAACGCAAGAATCGCAGAACTGCAGGAAAAAGTAAATGAAACCGCGGTCAGGGGCAGGGACAAGGTTGACAAACTCTCCATAAAGGTACGGAACCTGGAACACAAGATTACCACCAGGATGAATATGAGTGATTTGGATTGACCTTGAGCAGGAACGAGAACCCTTCCGGGCTGCTTACTTCATTATGAATTTCATGCAGTAATACAATAACGGTATATTGAAAAGAAGGCTGTCGCAACGGTCAAGCATTCCACCATGCCCCGGCAGTATACTCCCGGAATCCTTAATACCCGCATTTCGCTTTAACATTGATTCTGCAAGGTCTCCCACCTGGCCGCCTATCCCAAGCAGCAAGCCTATGAACACGCAATGAAGGGGTTTTAAGAACTTGAGGCTCAAATTCCACCTGCTTAAGAATTCCATCCCGGAAACCTCCCGCCAACAAACGGCAGCAATGACCGCCGCCGCCAATCCCGCAACTGCCCCTTCCCATGATTTGGCCGGACTTATCCGTTGGGCCATTTTATGCCTGCCGTATTTCCTCCCCACCAGGTAGGCAAAAATATCCGAAAACCAGGTTACAAATAATAAAAGATATACCAGGCTTTCTCCATGGGAATTAATTCCGCGCAGCAATATCAGGTGCCCTGACAACCAGCCGATATACAGCATGCCGAATAATGTAATTGAAACAGATGATATTACATTTGATAAATCCTCTGACAAAACCGCTACCGACAGGAACACCATTAAAAATAAAGTAATAATAGCAGCAGGGAAACGGATACCGGTATTCACCTGCAGGTAAAAACCAACCAGGAGGAAAACAACAGCCAGCAGCCCGGGATATTTCTGGTAATGGTACTTACAGGCGCCAAGCATTTTAAAATATTCCATGGTAGCCAGCGCCACAACAACCATAAGCAGTACAAGTAACGGAACCGTTCCAAGATGGACAATCAGGATTAGCAGCGGAATAGCCACAAGCATCGTCATTATCCGTTTAACGATCATTTAAGGACTCCTTCTTCAATAATTCCCGTACCCCTCTTACCAGGTAATCAAGCCCCGTAATAACGGTAACTAACATAACCAGAAGCATCATCCAGAAAACCGTTCCCCTCAACAGTACGTCAAACCAGCCGGTATCGTTTATAATAAGCCTTATTATGGTCAGCAAAAGAATAACAATTATTACGACCATTTGTACAATGGTTTTCAGTTTTCCTGCCTTTGTCACGGCAATTATTACATTATTTGTAACCGCAAAGTCCCGCAGGTCGTTTATAATGAACTCCCTTGCAATAATCAATATTACAATCCATGCCTGAATTGATAACTCCTCAAACCTGATGAACGATATCAAGGCGGCTGATACAATCATTTTATCCGCAAGGGGATCAAGGAACTGACCCATCCTTGTAACCTGCCCGAACTTTCGGGCAAGATATCCGTCATAAAGATCCGTGAGTGACGCATAAACAAAAATCACCAGGGCGATTATCCTGGCAGAAAGACCATTCAGGGACATGAACAGTATAAAAAACGGTACAACAGCAATCCTGCTTAATGTAAGCCTGTTTGACAAAGTCATGTCTGTTTCCTTC
>JAUXDE010000103.1 GCA_030618495.1 Clostridia bacterium | reverse complement strand
GCACCATAGGAACTTTTCTTTCGCGGGCTCAAGATGTCGCTCACGTGAGAGGCTCGCTCTGATTACGAAGTATGGAGTTAGTAGAACTCCACATTGGAAATAAGTCGGAGTGTAACCTTTCGCAATTAAGCCTCTTCGATAGAAGTCCATAAGTTTGTGAGGGGGGAAAGGAAAAAAAACGAGGTCAAAGAAATAAAAGGAAAGAGAAAACAGATAAACTACAAAAGGATTTTTTAATGATATCGGTTATAGATTACGGGATGGGCAATCTTTGGAGCGTAAGTAAGGGGCTGGAAAGAGCGGGGGCAGAGGTTAAGGTAACAACAAAAGCCAATGATATCCTCATTTCCGACGGTGTTGTTTTGCCGGGGGTTGGGGCTTTTCACCGGGCAATGGAAAACCTTGAAAAAACCGGCATTATCCCCGCAATTCATGAAGTCATAAAAAAAAGGATTCCTTTTTTCGGGATATGCCTGGGTTATCAATTGTTATTTGAAGCAAGCGAGGAAGGTGGGGGCAGTAAGGGCCTGGGGGTTCTTAAGGGAACTGTAAAAAGATTCAAGGGGAAGATTAGAATACCGCAAATGGGGTGGAATGAAGTTAGTATTTTAAAGGAAACACCGTTGTTAAAGGCTGTTCAAATCCCGCTATACATGTATTTTGCGCACTCCTTCTATGTGGAACCCGGAGACCCGGATAACGTTGCAGCGCAAACGTTCTACGGCAAGAATTATGCTTCTCTCGTGAGTAAAGACAACGTTTACGGGATTCAACCGCATCCCGAAAAAAGCGGGGAGCAGGGGTTAAAGATATTAAAAAACTTCTGCGAAACCTGCACGAACAGGGAAAGAAATTAATTATGCTTACAAAAAGAATAATCCCATGTTTAGACGTAAAGGACGGAAGGGTAGTTAAGGGGGTGAATTTTATTAACCTAAGGGACGCCGGAGACCCCGTGGAGTGCGCCACTCGTTACAGCAGCGAGAGCGCAGACGAACTTGTTTTCCTGGATATAACCGCAACAGTTGAAAAAAGGGATATTATCTTTGACGTGGTAAAGCGTACTGCCGAAGAAGTGTTTATTCCTTTAACCGTTGGCGGGGGTATACGGGGTATTGAAGATATAGTAAAGCTGCTCAAATCGGGCGCCGACAAGGTTTCAATAAACACGGCAGCAGTTAAAAACCGGGATTTGGTAAAGCAGGCGTCTGATAAATTCGGAAACCAGTGTATAGTAGTCGCAATAGACGCAAGGAGATTCGAGAGTAAAGAGAATAAATGGGAAGTCATTATTAACGCCGGCAGGAAAGGCACGGGGCTGGATGCCGTCATGTGGGCAAAGGAAGTGGAATCGCTCGGAGCGGGTGAGATATTGCTGACCAGCATGGATACCGACGGAACAAAGGAAGGCTACGATATTGAATTGACCAGGGAAATCTCCGGGGTCGTGAATATCCCCGTTATAGCTTCAGGTGGAGCCGGTAAACCGGAACACCTATACAATGTCATGACTGAAGGCATGGCGGACGCCGCGCTTGCAGCTTCAATATTTCATTATAACGAGTTCCCCGTAAAGACGGTTAAGGAATATCTTAGAAACAAAGGAATGCCTATACGGATTTAGAATTCGGGGACACGTACCTAATTATTTTATTCATAATATAGGCATAATTAGGTACGTGTCCCCAAATTCTGAATTATATTTACAATTTTACATAAATATGTATAATTTAAAAGATTAGGAAACACTAGTTAAAGGAGAAATCATATGGCATTATCGGGGTTGGAGATTTACAAGCATTTACCTAAAACAAACTGTAAAAAGTGCGGGTTACCCACTTGTCTTGCGTTCGCAATGGCTCTTGCGGGTAAGAAAACATCACTTGACAAGTGCCCGGATATCACCGATGAAGGGAAATCGGCTCTTGACGCGGCATCAGCCCCGCCAATGGCTACTATTGAGATAGGAACGGGTGATAACAAAGTGGAAGTTGGCGGTGAAACGGTGCTCTTCAGGCATGAAAAAACGTTCTTTCATGAAACGGCTATTGCGGTAAAAGTAAGCGATAACCTCCAGAAAGACGAGATAGCCGCAAGGGTTAAACAGATAGAGGAACTTAAATTTGAAAGGGTTGGAATGCAGGTGCAGGTCAACCTGATAGCGCTTTCCTGCGACAGCGGGGATGCCCAAAAATATGCCGATGTAATAAAGGAAATTACTTTATCCTCAAAGCTGCCCCTGGTACTTATGAGCGAAAATGCTCAGGTTTTAGAAGAAGCGTTGAAGGTATGCGCGGAAACAAAGCCCCTTATTTACGCAGCTACCGAAGAGAATCATGAAAAGATGCAGTCGCTCGCCAAGCAATACAATTGCCCGCTGGTCGTAAAAGCCGCTGACCTGGAAGCTCTTGCAACACTCTCGCAGAAGATAACGTCAGCAGGACTTACCAATCTTGTGCTTGAACCTTCCCCGGGCGACATTGGCTCGCGACTGAAGGATTTTACCAAGATAAGGCGGCTCTCTTTAAAGAAGAACTACAGGCCTATGGGATTCCCCGTTATTTCGATTATAGGCGGGAAGGACCCAATGGAGCAAGTTGTAGAGGCAGCCTTAAGTATAACCAAGTACACGGATATTCTTGTGATTGATAATGTAAAACCCGAAGAAATTCTGCCATTAGTAACACTCAGGCAGAACATCTATACCGATCCCCAGAAACCCATCATGATGGAACCCATGCTATATGAGGTAGGCACTCCGAACGAGAATTCCCCCGTAATAGTCACAACTAACTTTTCACTGACGTTCTTTACGGTTCAACCGGAAATAGAGGGAAGCAAAATACCCGCTTATCTTCTGATTACAGATTCTGACGGATTATCGGTTTTGACGGCGTGGGCGGCAGAAAAATTTACGGCGGAAATAATAGCAGACGCCATGAAGAAAGCGGAATTAGAAAAGAAGGTTTCCCATAAGAAGATAATTATACCGGGTTACGTAGCGGTTCTAAGCGCAAAACTAAAGGAAGAAAGCGGCTGGGAGGTAATGGTCGGACCAAAGGAAGCATCGGCTCTTCCAAAATACCTTAAAGAATCCTGGCAGTAAGGCGAACATTTATGTCTGAAGTAAAAAAATCGCTTATTACATTTTATCCGTGGAAGAAAAAAGTCATGGTTGACTCCGGAACCGACCTGTTGAGCGCCGCAGTGTCTGCGGGTGTTCATATATATAACAGTTGTGGGGGAGAAGGGGTCTGCGGACGCTGCAAAGTTATAGTTAAGAAAGGCAAGGTGTTTACCGAGCCAAGTGGGCGACTGACTGACAAGGAGAAGAAAGAAGGATACGTACTTGCGTGCAGGACGACCTGTAAAGGAAATATGGATGTTGAAGTGCCGCCGGAAAGCAGGCTGGAGGATATAAGTGTTTTGACCGAGGAAACAAAAGCCAGCCGTCTTGCGGGGCTATATACTCCCGTGGAAGAAGTTCTGAGGCAGCCGGAATCAATGAGGGAAAAGATTTACAGGCACAGCCCGCTGTCAACCAAGGTTTACCTGGAAATGCCCCCTCCTACACTCAAAGACAATACGAGTGATGTAGAACGTATATACAGGGGTATAAGAAAGGGCCGGGATATACCCATAATGCAGATGGGCCTTGCAAACATAAGAAAACTGGGCAAGTTGTTAAGAGACAGCGATTGGAAAGTAACCGTAACGCTTGGCAACCGGAACCAAACCTGCGAAATAGTCCTTGTTGAACCGGGTGATACTACTGAAAAGAACTTCGGTATTGCGCTTGATGTCGGCACGAGCACTATCGTGGCGTACCTCGTTGACCTTGACAAGAGGGAGGTACTGGGGGCAAAGGCTTCCTTCAACCCACAGATTGATTTCGGGGAAGACGTTATAACAAGAATTATGTTTGCCAGGGAAGAGAACGGGTTGGAGAAACTTCATCATGTTATTATAGACGCGATAAACGGGCTGATTCGCGCTCATGTGGATGAGAACAAATTGTCCCTTAACAACATTCAATGCCTTGTATGCGCGGGCAATACGACAATGGTTCACCTGCTGCTGCGCATTCCCCCGGATTTCATAAGAAAGGAGCCATATGTGCCGACGGCGAACTCAGTCCCCGTTATAAGGGCTTCGGAGGCGGGCATAAAGATAAATCCCAGGGGGCTCTTGTCCTGCGTACCCGGCGTTGCCAGTTACGTGGGGGGTGATATTATTGCAGGGGTGCTTGCTTCTGGTATGCATGAATTTTCCACTGTGAGCCTTTTTATAGACCTGGGGACGAACGGCGAAGCCGTACTTGGAAACAGGGAATGGCTCATTGCCTGTTCTACTTCCGCGGGACCGTGTTTCGAGGGTGGTGGAATTAAATGGGGAGTAAGGGCAATGAAGGGCGCAATAGAGAAAGTGGATATTAACATAAAGAAAGATGAAGTTGCTTTCTCAACCATTGGCGGAGCGAAGCCAAGGGGAATATGCGGAGCGGGACTGATACAGATTATCGGTGAAATGCTGGAAAAGGGCATAGTCGACAAGGCTGGGAAATTCAGGAAGGACTCCTCAAAAAGAATAAGAAGTTCGGACGACGGAATGGAATTTGTACTCGTAAAAGGCCCCAAAACGGAATCCGGACAGGATATGGTGATAACCGAGGCGGATATCAAGAACACGATTAATTCGAAAGGGGCGATATATTCAGGATGCGAGGTTATGTTGAAAAGTGTGGGTTTGACTTATGACAATATAGACAAGATAATTATAGCCGGGGGGCTGGGCAACTCGCTGAACATTGAAAAGGCAATAATGATAGGACTCTTCCCAGATATTCCCGTTGAAAAATATGTTTTCATAGGAAACAGTTCGGTTAGCGGGGCAAAAATGTGCCTGCTATCGCAGGAAGCCGTAAAGAAAGCTGATGAGATAGCCAATAAAATAACGTATCTTGAGTTGAGTGTTGACCCCGATTTTATGAATAATTACACGGCTTCATTGTTTTTCCCTCATACGAATATAGATTTATTTCCGAACGTTAAGAAAAAACTTGATTTGATAAACACCACACAAAGGAAAATGATATGAGTTTCAGTATTGCGGTATCCGGAAAAGGCGGCACGGGCAAGACCACGATGTCAAGCCTTATCATACGCTGGTTTGTAAAATCAGGGATAACCCCGGTGTTGGCGGTGGATGCTGACCCGAATTCTAACTTGCATATGAACCTGGGGTTAAGTTATGACAGGACCATTGCCGGTATCAGGGAAAACATTGAAGAAAAGGATGTTCCCGAAGGGATGACGAAGGTAGCGTACGTTGGGCTTAAAATGGAAGAGGCATTGATTGAGAGCGCTGATATAGACCTGCTGGTAATGGGCAGGCCGGAGGGGCAGGGTTGTTACTGCGCTGCCAATCACCTGTTAAAGGAGTACCTCTCAAAGCTCAGCAGTCGCTATAAATATACTGTCATGGATAATGAAGCGGGAATGGAACATTTAAGCAGGAGGACAACTGATGAGATTGATGTATTGCTGATAGTAGCCGAGCCAACCATGGTAAGTATCCGTTCGGCAATAAACGTGAAGGCTACGGCAGAGCAGATAAAACTTAAAATAAAGAAAAAATACCTGGTAATTAATAAACTTGATGAAAGCAGAACGGAGAGCATTGACAAACTGACGGGGGAAATAGAAAAGAGCGGTTTAACTTTGATTCAAAAAATACCAGCGGATGACGCTTTGATTAAAGCCAGTGAAGAGGGGAAGAATTTACTGTCGATTACTGATGATTCCCCTTCGGTTAAGGCGGTTAACAGCATGATGAAGGAGGTAATAGGAAAATGATAGGAATATTAATAACGGCGCTAATCGGGGCAGTATGCGGCGCTCTGGGC
>JAUXDE010000128.1 GCA_030618495.1 Clostridia bacterium | reverse complement strand
TCTAAATCATAAAGCTTACCTCCGGCAAGCATGGCTGCTTTAAATTGTGCTTCTGCCTTTTGTTCGTAGGTTGAATTTTCATCCTCGACAATATCCCAATATTCTTTCGTTCTTTCTTTGTATTTATCATAGTTTTCATCCCATCTCTTTTTTCTTTCTGCTTTTACTTCTTCTCTACTCATCGATCGATAAACATTCACCTTCTTCTTTACTTTTATAGAAGGTTTTCTGCCCATTGCATAAGCACGTCCACCCGGGAGAAGGAGAGAGGAGAGAATGACTAATATTAATATTTTCTTCATCTAAAGCCCCCATTGACTTTACGACGTACGCAGAGAGTTTATACTGAGTGCAACGAATGTACACGACGATGTACTGCTTCATTATTATACTCTTATGAAATATTGAAGTCAACAATATTGTTGGGCGATATCTGGGGGTTTTGACGCACTACGCAGAACGCAATGCGTATTATTGCCCTACTGCCATTTATCGCAAAAAAAAGGTTGATTTTCTAATTATCAGGTGGTACAATAAATGGGACAGGTCAAGCGAACCTATCCAAGATGATGATATTGACTTTATATATAATTTGGAAAAAAGAAGGACTGCATTATTTCTGCAAATTAAGGGATTTTTTAAGCTGTACAAAGTAAAATATTATTTGAAAACATTAAAAAAGTAGAAAGGGAGGGTACTATGATTGAAGTTGCCAACCTGTTTCATTCTTATAAGAACAATGAGGAATATGCTGTAAACGATGTCAGCTTTAAGATTGAAAGCGGAGAGATTTATGGTTTCCTGGGGCCCAGCGGGGCGGGTAAGTCCACCACTCAGGGAGTGCTTGCCGGCCTGCTTGAAACGCAGAAGGGCAGTATCGTTATAGATGGCAAGGCCCGAGACGGCCAGCCTGATAAGGCTTTCTTCAATAGAATAGGCGTCGGTTTTGAAAGGCCCAATGTTTATAAAAAGCTTTCGGGGATGGATAATCTAAAATTCCATTCCAGTCTCTATGACCGGGAAACCGAAGATGTCATGAAAATCCTGAAAATGGTGGGCCTTGACCATGAAGCTAAAAAGAAGGCGGGGGAATACTCCAAGGGCATGATGCAGCGGCTCGGCTTTGCCAGGTCAATGATAAACAAGCCCGACATATGGTTCCTGGACGAACCTACGATGGGGCTTGACCCTACGACCGCAAACAGCATTAAAGGTATTATCCGCAAGAAGCAAGAAGAAGGGGTCACTATTTTTCTTACAACACATAATATGTTCGTGGCGGATGAGCTCTGCGACAGGGTGGCTTTCATCGTGAACGGGAAAATCGTTGCTGTGGATGCGCCGAAGAACCTTAAACTAAAATACGGCAAGCACCAGGTTGTCGTGGAATACGATGAGTCGGGCCAGATGAAGGCCGAGACTTTCGGTATAGAAGGTGAAGACAAGAAAAAGCTCCAGAAATTCATAGGTGAGCATAAAATAAGAACGATGCATTCGGGAGAACCGACACTGGAAGAAATTTTTATTAAACTCACGGGCAGAGGCCTTGAATAGGAGTCTGATATGAAAAGAATAGGTCAATTGTTAAAAAAGGATATTATCCTGGGGATTAAGGATATTTTCATCATAATGGAAATAGCTTTTTCATTCCTTATAATGCTGATGCTGTTATTTGTTGTCCCGAAGGATATTGAAGCCGTGCGAACAGCCTACATTTATGACGCCACCTCTCTTATAAGTAATCTTGTTAATTCAAACGCGG
The DNA here is from genome assembly GCA_030618495.1 of Clostridia bacterium. Taxonomy (GTDB): domain Bacteria; phylum UBA6262; class WVXT01; order WVXT01; family JAUXBS01; genus JAUXBS01. Next base: position 2,411 of record JAUXDE010000128.1, on the reverse strand, counting down.
AAAGCGCTAAAGCCGAAGAACAGAAGGGCGGGATATTCACAAAAAGCCGGGAGGAAGTAATTGAAGGCATGAAAGAAAATATGGGTGCCCTGGGAATCATCATAAACGAGGAAAAAAACGGCAAATACCATGTGGAATTATTAACCCAGCCTTATACCAAGCAGAACATAGCCAAGTACCTGGAAATGGAAATGGAGGACCTCCTTTCCATGTTGAAACCGCCTAAAGGAGTTTATCCTCCGGACGTTTATAATGCCGGCAGGATTACGGCCCTCAAGGAGGGACTGCGGGATGAACTGCCTTTTAATAAGCGGATGCTGCCAACCATACTCCTGTACATGGTGGGCATCATAGGGCTTTTTGCAATGGTTTCACTGGTTGGCCAGGAGCGAAGCGAGGCCACCATAAGGGCCTACAAGGTGAGCCCCGCCAGTATGTGGGAGTTCCTTATAAGTAAGCATTTAATGCTGCTTGCCGTCAGTTTCTGTACTTTTTCAATTATTTATATTCCCATAATGGGTTTTGCGGGTTACCCGGAAGCCCTGCTTTTAATGCTGCTTATGGTTATATTCGGTTCCTGTGTAGGGGTTGTAGGAGGCGGAATATTCGATAATCCAATGTCTGCCATGGCCTCGATGTTTTTAGTCATAATAGTCCTGGTATTACCGTCCGTATCATTATTCGTTCCTCTTTTTAATCCGGGGTGGATAAAGTTCATACCAACCTACCATGTGCTCTTTGGCCTGGATGCCGCTATATTCCCGGATAATAATAGTCATATTATATGGCAGGGTATAGGTATTATGGCGGTTATAGACGTGGTTTGTTTCTTTATATCAAGTTTCGTTTTCGGAAAACTGATCAGGAAGGAGGCATAGCATGAAACAGTTAATACAGATGTTTATTATAGATTTAAAAATGAATTTCAAAAGTTTCATGGGCAGCTATGTTGCTATCGTTCCAATGCTAGCCTTGGTAATTCTCCGGAGTTTCCTGCCCAGTGTAGAAAGTACCACGGTCACCTTTGCTGTCGTAAACGAAGGCCCGAATGCGGTGGACCAGCAGATGATTGATGAGCTGGACGAATTTGCCAATATAGAGGCTTACAGCAATATTAAGGATATGGAGAATAAATTGAGGGGTACCGGTTCGGCGGAAGGGCTTTACTGGGACCCTGAAGCCAAGCAGTATGTTTCTGTGCTGGAACGGTCGCTGAAAGGGAATAAGATTTTTTCGGTGGCGTCCCGCTATTACCGGCAGAGGTATTTAAGGGAGCATTATCCCGGCATGCCCCGGGTTACCGAGTTTTCTTCTGAAGTACCCGAGGAACTCTCCGACAGGACTAAAATCTCGCCCGTAGCAACCATGGGAGGGGCTATTTTTATAGTATTCTTAACCATTATGCTTTCCTTTATAATAGGGCTGGGAGTGGTGATGGATAAGGAATTCGGTACTGACAAGGCCATCAGGGTAACCCCGGTAAGCAAGGTGGATTATTTTATTGGAAAGAGTATATATCCCGCGCTGGTTATACTGGTCTATACCATTGTTTCTCTTATGATGCTCGGGTTGATGCAGGTAAATATTTTGCAGGTATACATGGTAGTGCTGGTTTCTTTCCCGTCAACGATGCTGTTCGGCCTGCTCATAGGAGCCCTGGGGAAAAATGAAATGGAAGCCATGGGCCTGGGTAAACTGCTAAGCACTGTAATCATGTTGTCTATACTCGGCGGGACCCTGCTGTCCGACAGTTGGATGTGGATAATATGGTGGTCGCCTTTTTACTGGATTTACGCTATTATTGAAGAAGTTTATACCGGGACCGCTACCTGGGGCGGCCTGTCCGGGAGTTCAGCTATAATAATAAGTTTAACCCTGTTGTACTTCATATTGTTCAGGAAAAAGATAATAGAGGGACTTTCATAAATAAAAAAGGAGGTAAAAAATGTCTGGATTAAGATTGCTGGGGCTAGTTTTAATTATCTACGGTGGGTTCTGTTTAGCGGTGGGTATTTTTAAGATTCCGGTTATCTGGAATATGGGCAAGATAAAAGCTTTTGTAAAGATGCTTGGCGAAGTGGGAACCCAGGCTTTTCTTGGGGTATGGGGAGCGATAGCGCTTGGAATCGGTATCTGGCTGCTTACCAGTAAGTAATATAACCGGATAAAACATTTTATTGTTTGGAAGTAATTATATGAGGGTGGCTATTAAGTTAGTCATCCTCTCTTATTTTTCGGATTTTTTGTGAAACTTGTCCTTGCCGGGATAAGCCTTTCATTATGTCGGGGTCGCCGAATGTGTGGGTGTTCAATGGGGGGAAGCGAAATGTGGTGATATTATGATTTATTTTTTGTTTTGAATGGTGAAACATAGCGGGTCTTTCCTTTTACTGAAATAGCAAGAGGCCTGC
>JAUXDE010000102.1 GCA_030618495.1 Clostridia bacterium | reverse complement strand
AGATAAACGAGCAGTCAATAGAACTGGTCATGGACGGAGGATTCAGCGTAGAAGACGCGGAAGATGCGACCGGGAAAGTGGGAAAGGGCAGGAAGATACTTGTCGTGGAAGATAATGCTAAACTCAGCGCGATGTATAAGGAGGAACTTATTGAAAGGGGCTATGATGTCAGGCTGGCAAGCAATGGGATGGAAGCCATGGACAAAATTGCAGGCACTGACCCCCCTGAGCTGATGATACTTGATATTAAGATGGCCGGGATGAGCGGTGTTGAAGTCCTTGAAAGGATGAAGCAGAAGAAATTTCTAATACCTGTTATAATTGCAACGGCGTATCCCGCAATGAAGGAAGATGTTACAATAAAAACGTTTCCCAATCTTGAATTCATTCAGAAACCCTTCTCATATGATAACCTTTCCAGAATGATCGGCGAAATGCTGATTAAGTAATGGAATTTTAAGTTTCGGTATGTAATCAAATAAAACCAGGGCGCTGTTATTGCTTTTTATAGGTATTGATTGAATAGATTTCCCTGAGTTCTTTGCGTTTTTGTTCCTTTGACCTACCGGTTACATCCGGATAGCCCAGCGAAAGCAGCGCAGCAATTTTAGTCCTTTTCGGAATGCCAAGTAGTTTCCTTATCTTTTTATCGCTGAAGTAACCCAGCCAGCATGTCCCAATGCCAAGTTCGGCGGCTGTAAGGACCATATGCTCAATGGCAATGCCCATGTCAAGCATAAGCAGGTCCATGCCTGCTACTTTGGCGGCGGAGTGGGTTATAGGGTGAGGGTTTGCGCAGGCAACTATTATAATGGAAGCCTTGGAGATGAACCTGTTTGAGGCATAATAACCGATTATCTTTTCTCCTACAGGGACATCTTTTGATAAATCTTCTATCTTTTTACGATCCTTAACGACTATGAAGTGCCATGGCTGGCTGTTGCACGAGGACGGGGCGAGCCGGGCTGATTCAAGGATTAACCGCAGTTTTTCCTCTTCGATTTCCCCGGGGCCGTAGTTCCGGATGCTCCTTCTTTTAGTGATTACTTCAAGTATTTTTGATTCCATGGAATTTCTCCTTTGATTTTCTTGCATTTTTATTATAGTATATCTGATGGATGACATCAATAAAATAATACGGGGAAACGATGTTAATTAACGTTAAAGTGATTACAAATGCCAGGAAGAACGCTATTAAAAATGATGAAGGCATTATAAAGGTATATGTTAATGCCCCGCCGGTTAAGGGCAAAGCTAACAAGGCGTTGGTGAAGTTACTTGCGGGACATTTTAAAATTAAGAAAGTTGATATAAAGATAGTAAAGGGAGAAAAGTCCAAATTCAAGACTCTTGAAATAACGGAAGTAAAGAGCAGAAAAAAATAATTTGACTTATATGTCTGCATTGCTATAATAAGAGCTCTTAAAGAAAAAAATACTAAGGAGAAAAGAATGGCGAATCTGATTAATCTTGATAAGTTAAGCGATGAGGTAAGGAAAATAATCGAGCCCTATTGTGACCGGATGATTGAGATACATGAGGAAAACCTCAAATCAATCTCCTTGTACGGGAGCGCTGCGGGGGACGATTTCGTTGCCGGCAAATCGAACATAAACGTTCTTGCGGTTATGGAAAGGATAGACCCTCCCGACCTGAAGAAGAGCCTGAAACTCGTTGAGTCGGGCAGGAAGAAGGGTATCGTTGCCCCTCTCCTTATTACCATGGAACATATACGGACATCAACGGATACGTTCCCGGTGGAGTTTCTTGAAATGAAGGAGAACTACAGGCTGGTTTACGGGAAGGATGTTTTGAAGGACCTGTCAATCAGTCCTAAGAATATACGCCTTCAGTGCGAACAGCAGATTAAAGGCGGGCTAATAAGGCTGTACCAGGTATACCTTGAAATAGGCATGAAGGAAAAACGAATAAAAGAATTAATGATTAATTCACTGGGGTCGTTGATACCTGTTTTTCGCAACATACTGCGCTTGAAGGGCATGGAGGTTTCCGTGAGAAAGCTGGAAATCGTTAATGCTGTAAGTGAGGCGTTTTCGCTTAACAGGGAATTACTGCAGAACATACTTAAGATGAAGAAGGGAATAAAGGTTGATGAAAGTATTGAGGCGATGTTTGGCGATTACCTTGAGGAAATAGAAAAACTGGGCATTGAAGTTGATAGGATGAAAGTATGAAGCTCAACAGGATAATAAGACCGCTAATGGCGGTTGTTCTTGTGGTGGCGGTTTCAGGTTATGTTTGCGCAAAACGCGCGAAGTTTCCGAGGCCCCGTGGATACGTCGGTGATTTCGCCGGAGTGATCCCGTCCAACCATAAGCAGAACATAGAGAAACTGGCAATGGAACTGGAGCGGAAAACATCGGTCGAGATAGCCGTTGTTACCGTTAATGACCTTAACGGCATGGATTTGGAAGGTTACGCGGCTGACCTCTTCGAAGAGTGGGGTATAGGAAAAAAAGGTAAGGATAACGGGCTTTTACTGCTTCTTGCAATGAAGGAAAGGAAAGCCAAGATTGAGGTCGGTTACGGCCTTGAAGGTATTATACCGGACGGCCTCGCGGGTGATATAATCAGGCAGAAGATGCTCCCCGCGTTCAGGGAGGGGAGATTCGGACTGGGATTATTCAATGCCGCGGCAGTTTCCGCCGGTTTGATTGCAAAGGATTCAGGCGTTGAGCTATCATTTTTAAACGGAATTCCCGAAGAGTATTATAGAATGAGCGGGAAGAAAACAGCTAAGAATACAGTACTCGGAAAACTATTGTACTTATTATTTTTGTTCCTGGTTTTTGGAGGAAGGATGATATTTTTCCCTATGCTTCTGGGTGGAGGTTTCTGGAGCGGCGGCGGCGGTGGTTTCGGCGGAGGTGGCGGCGGCTTCGGTGGTTTCGGCGGAGGGATGAGCGGCGGCGGCGGAGCTTCCGGCAGTTGGTAGGCAGGGGGAAAAGACAAGGAAAAAGCGAGGGAAAGAACAGGTAAAAGGCAAGGGAAGAATAAAAAACAAAAGGAGAATATTAAAATGAAAAAAGGATGGATTGTTATCGGGGTAGTCGTATTAGTGCTGATAATGGGGATTGGCTGGTACATGGGCGGGTTAAACAGGATAGTCAGGATGGATGAAAACGTTTCCGAGTCATGGGCGCAGATTGATACGCAGTTAAAAAGACGCAGTGACCTCATCCCTAACCTGGTCAATACTGTAAAGGGATATGCCAAACATGAAAAATCGCTCTTCAAGCATATTGCCGATGCAAGGGCGAAGCTTGCCGGGGCAAAGTCTGTCCCTGATAAAATCAATGCGGCAAAGGGGCTTGAGGGGGCAATTTCCAGGTTGTTAATGGTTGTCGAGAATTACCCTAACCTGAAGGCTGACAGGAGTTTTAGCAAACTCATGGACGAACTTGCCGGTACCGAGAACAGGATTGCGGTGGCAAGGGTAAGGTACAACAGGGCAGTGAAGGCTTTTAATACCTATATACGCGAGGTGATAGGAAGTTTCTTCGCAAAAAAGAGGGGTTTGACAGAACCCCAGCCGTATTTTGAAGTTGAGGAAAAGGCAAAGGAAACGCCGAAGGTTGAGTTTTAAGCACCACTCGAGTGTAAAAACATAGCGGAAATAACTTCAGGAGAACGTTCTCTTACAAACCTTTTTACGTTGTCCATGTGTTTTTTTAGTTTCTCCCTGTTTTCTGTGAATTCCATTAATTTTCTGTTCAAATCGGTTATACTGCGGTATTTTATTATTTCATCGCCGGATTCCTTGAAGAAATCGGATTCAGCCGGAGCCATTATGGGGCAGCCCGTACCCAGGGACTGATATGCGGTTGAGGAAACAACGGCAAGGTCGGAGGTTGACACCTTGTGTAGAACGCAAATATCGGAGGCAAAAAGGTAATCATCGAATCTTTCTCTTGAAAGCGCAGGTTCCTCTCTTACAAGCCCGTGTTTATTGCCGGGTCTTTCTATTGCTCTTGAATGGCCGTTCTGGGTAACAATCAGCAGTATGGATGTTTCCTGAAGTTGTACGGGTAGTTCCGTTATTGGCGGCCGGTATCCCCTCTGGCAAAAAAAGTAGATTATATTCTTACCCTCAGGGAGGTTTAATTTCCTTCTCGCTTCCGCCTTGTTACCGCTTCTTGGCGGGAAACAGGGGAAGGGGATGTGCTTTGCCCGGGGATATACTTCTTTAAAGAATTCCTGGCGCCTGTCAAAGTATACCACCGTGTCCCAGTCAGCCTTAAAAAACCATTTTTCTTCAGGCAAATGGTTTTCATAAAGGATGTTAACCAATTTTGATCTGGATTTGATTTTTGGAAGGAGCCTGTAGAGATTTTCAACAGGCAGCATGCGTATGTCCTGGATTATAAAAAAATCGAAATTCCGGTCAAGGATAGGTTTTGAGTCAAGATAACCGGTCTTCTGCGTACCAAAGCATCTTATTACATAGTCCTCGTCCATTCCCGTAAAACCCGTACCGTGGAAGTCATTTCTTATGTGACTGAACACCGTTAGTTCATGCCCGGACGCTATCCACGCTCTTCCGACAGTTTCCGCATGTATTGCGGTACCGCTGTCAGTGTTCCATGCCGACATCATGGCGATTTTCATAAAGCCCCCTGGTGTGGTGCTTCCAACATGTTTTTACATAGGCTGAAAGTACCACACTACACTATAATTATTATACGGTTTTAAGTGTATTTTACAATACAATTTTGAATTTCTTACAATTTTCTTACAATATTCTAACAAAAAATATTGACAAATCCCGATTTTTATGGTAAATATAGTACATAGTCGATTTATGATTATGAATATTCATTAAAGGAGAAAAAAGGAGAAACATGATGAAAAAAGTTATAAATTACATGGTAGTTCTTATCCTGATTGTTTTTTGTTCGGGGATAGTTTTTGCGGCAGGCGACAAGGCGGCTCTTTCAGGAAAGATGAAATCACGCAAGAACACCATCAGGACGTTTAAAAAGGAGATAGCAGCACACAACAAGAAAATAAGATCCCTGCAAGGGCTTATGGAAGACATGACAAGTTCCGGGTTGAGTTCCGAAGGAGAGTTGGCGAAGTACCAGAAGGAAATTGATAAGATTAATGCCAAGAAGGCTGTTATTGAAGGTAAGATAGCAGTTGAGCAGGGGAAGTTGGACAAGGTAACGGGCGAGTATAATGCAGTAGTAAAAGCGGAAAAAGCCAGGCAAGCTGAGATAAAGAAGCAGAATGACAAGATAAAAAAAGAAAAAAAGAAAATTGCAGATGAGAGAAAAAATGCGATAAAAAAACAGAAGGACCAGATGAAGAAGGAAAGAGCGGCTGCCGAGAAGAAACAAAGAGCCGAGATGGAAAAAGAAAAGAAAAAGGAAGAGGCAAAGCAGAAGCAGAAAGAGGCAAAGCGAAAGCAGGAAAAACTCAAAAGGCAGAAAGCCGAGGCAGTTGCAGAACTCAAAAGGCAGAAATCTGAGGCGGCTGCGGAACTCAAAAGGCAGAAATCTGAGGCAGTCAGGATAAAAAAAGAGGTAGCGAAGAAAATGAAGGAGAGAAGCGTCCTTGAGAAAAAAATTGAGGGACAACGCAAGAAAATGATGAATGCAAAGGATGCGAAAGCGCAGCAGAAGCTGGTGAGCCAGCAGGCAAAATTAGAAAGAGAACTTGAAAATATTGATAACGAAATTTGTTCGCTCCAGGGCACATGCCGCTGGAAAGGTAAGGGGAGAAGGTAGTTTTATTTTAGACTCACCACAATAGGTTATTGATTGTCATCTTTTACGCCCCGACGCATACCCTGTCTTCGCAAGCCGCTGCGCTTACTTTGTTTTCTTCCGTGGAATTTTTCGTGGTTTTTAATGATCTTATCGAATTTTATTGTCTGTTCATCGTTAAGAATACTCCTAATATCAATTTCCATTTTATCTTTAAATTCCTTCATCTCATCTTTGAATTCTGCCATTTCATCTTTGAATTCTGCCATTTCATCTTTGAATTCT
>JAUXDE010000047.1 GCA_030618495.1 Clostridia bacterium | reverse complement strand
GCCTGCCAATCAAAATAACCCTGTTTATAGTTCCTCTTGCCATGTGCTATACCTCCTTTCCCGTTTTTTCTTCTTCCTTCACTACCCCTTCTGCTTTCGCTACCTCTTCCGCTTTCGCTACCTCTTCCACTTTCGCTACCTCTTTCACTTTCGCTACCTCTTCCACTTTCGCTACCTCTTCCACTTTCGCTACCTCTACCTTCTTTTCACCGTCACTGCCTTCTTTTTCGTTTTTTTCCAATGTTTTTCCGGCATTCTTAGGCGTTTTCACGATGATATGCCTGATAACGTCATCATCGATCTGGAGTGACTTGTTTAACTCCTTGATAAACGCGGGTTTTGTGGAAAAAACAATGCGGGAATAATTACCGTCCCTGCACCCCTTCATTTCAAAAGTCAGCTTTCTCTTACCCCAGTTTTCGGACAAAAATATCTCACCGTCATCCTGGGTAATAGTTGCCTTAATCCTTTCAGTTATTTCTTTGATTTTTTCAGGTGGCGTTTCAGCTCGGTTCACGAACATTGCCTCGTAGGTTGGCATAGACATGCGTACCTCCTTTCTGGATTATTCAGCTCTTCACATCAGCGCCCTGTGAGCGTCCGGTGAAGAGCAAAGGATTTTACCGGGAAACCATGTGTTTTGATTCCCAGCTTTTCTATTATACATATGGAAAATCATAAGTCAAACTAAAACAGGTGAAAAATTAAATCGTTCAGTTTTATAATTACCGGCGCAAAAACAAGAGCAACAATAGCCATTAGTTTCAATAATATATTTATGGATGGTCCGGACGTGTCTTTCAGCGGGTCACCGACAGTATCACCGATAACCGAAGCTTTGTGCACATCGGAGCCTTTTCCTCCAAGATTCCCTTCCTCAATATATTTTTTTGCATTATCCCATGCTCCTCCGCTGTTGGCAAGAAATATTGCAAGGGGCACCCCGCTGACAAGAGAACCCGCAAGGAAACCACCCAGCGCCTCAACACCCAGAACAGATCCCAGCACAACAGGCAGTATTACGGCCATCAGTCCGGGGAATACCATCTCTCTCAGCGCTCCCCTGGTGGTAATATCCACGCAACGCGCTGAATCCGGTTTTGCCTTGCCTTCCATTAATCCCGGGATTTCCCTGAACTGTCTCCTGACCTCCTCCACTATATAGAATGCAGCCTTACCCACAGCCCGCATCGTTGCGGCTGAAAACAGGAATGGAATCACCCCGCCAATGAACAATCCGGCAATTACTTCCGGCTTCATAATATTGATAACGATTGCCCCATAAAGGTTTAACCCGGACACCTGCGCAAAAGCGGTGAACAAAGCCAGAGCCGTTAAAGCAGCCGAACCAATGGCAAACCCCTTGCCTATAGCCGCCGTGGTATTGCCCACAGCATCAAGGCGTTCAGCTCTTTTTCTCACTTCAGGGCCCATCCCCGCCATTTCAGCGATACCGGCCGCATTATCGGCAATGGGGCCATAAGCATCAACAGCAACCGTCATCCCGGTAATAGACAGCATTCCGATGGCAGACAGGGCGATGCCGAAAATACCGTTAAACTTGTACGAAACGACTATTGCCACCCCGATAATCACTACGGGTATTACCGTACTGTACATACCGTAAGCCAATCCGCTGATAATCGCCGTAGCCGGGCCCGTTTTTGCTTCATTTGCGATTGACTTTACCACCTTACCCGTGGTATAGTACTCGGCAGTAAATCCTATAATCAACCCCGCTACCAATCCCGCGATCACTGACCACAGGGCATTTATCCTGCCATACTGAAAGATGGTCAACGCTGTCGCTCCGATAACCAGGGCAACTGAACTGGAAATCAACCCGTTGTTCAATGCCTTCTGCGGATTGGATTTCTCATCCATTCTTACAAAGAAAACACCTATTATAGACGATATAATACCCCATGCCGACAGTAACAGCACAAGCAGTACTCCTTTAAACCTGATTTCGGGCCTGAGAACGGTCATTGCTATCACCATGCCCGATATTATCGCCCCCACGTATGATTCAAAGAGGTCCGCGCCCATACCCGCGACGTCACCCACATTATCTCCTACATTATCGGCGATTACCGCGGGGTTTCGCGGATCATCTTCAGGGATGCCCGCTTCAACCTTACCCACAAGATCCGCTCCCACGTCAGCCGCCTTGGTATAAATTCCGCCGCCGACCCTGCCGAAAAGCGCAACCAGCGATGCCCCCATGCTGAACCCCACGAGCAGCTGTGTTGCTTCTGCTACCTTTGAAATCAAGTCATTGTAGTGCAGTCCCGCATGGTGAATCAACAGCAGGTAGACCCCCGCTAAACCAAACAGGCCGATACCCACAACGCTTATTCCCATTACCGCTCCGCCGGGGAAAGCTATTCCCAGCGCCTCGTTAAAACTCTTCGTTGCGCCCTGCGCCGTCCTGCCGTTGGAGCGCGTGGCTATCTGCATACCTATATTACCCGCAAGAACGGAACATGCCGCGCCGATTATAAAAGCAAATGCCGTCTTCTTTGCAATAAAGAAAAATATGACCGCGCCCAGCAATACCACGAATACAAGGATTGACATGTATTCCCTTTTCAGGAACGCCATCGCGCCGTCATGAATCAAATCCGATATCTCCTGAACCTTGCTCGGGCCAACATTTTTTTTCAGGACCTTAAAAGCCAGGTAAACCACAAACAATAAACCCAACACACCACAACCAAGGGCAATCCAGATACCTGTCAGGCTTTCATTAAAAACTTCCATAATCAATTACTCCTTTTTTTAGCTATTTTTTTCGCAAGTTTTTCCGGTGTCACTATTCCTGCCGACGCAACCAACTTCATTCCCTCCTCAATGGTCATGTCCACGGGAACAGTCTCCTCCTCCGGGACTATCAGGTAAAAGCCTGATGTTGGATTCGGCGTGGTAGAAATGAACAATGAAAGTTTCGTTTTCTTATCCTTTATAACATTGGTCACAAATGCCAGGGAATAAATCCCCTTCCTCGGATACTCTATCATCACAACTCTTCTGAAAGCGGTCTTTGAAACGGTTATCGTTCGGACTATTTGCCGTATCCCCTCATAAATACGGTTAAGGACGGGCGCCTTGAGCATAATTAATTCCGTCAGTTTCAGTAAGCGTTTCCCGATGAAGTTCCTTGCTAAAACACCTATTATCCATATTAATACGATAAGGGTAATAATGCTTACTACTTGAGTAATAAGGTAAGGCAGTTCTTTCAAGACAGGTACCTTCATTACAATGGGAAGTAGTATCCTGCCCGTTACCCTGAATATGAAATAACAAATATAAAGAGTCAAGGCCACCGGAAGAATTACGGAAATACCCGTAAAAAACTGATTTCTGACTGTTTTTATTATCATGATAAATCCCTGATTAACTCAGACCCCAAAGACTTTATTATAGCAAAACCCAGGAACATTGTAAAGAGAGTGTGGTGTTTCTATCATCTCCATAAAAACCAGATAACCGCCGAACTTGTAAGGACGGCAACAATAGTATAAGGAAGTCCGATCCTGACAAATTCAAAGAATCCCACGGGGCGCCCCTCCTTCGCAAGCATTCCGCAGGCAACGATATTCGCCGACGCCCCTATAGGCGTAATGTTGCCGCCTACGGAAGCCCCTATCACCAATCCGAAGTAAAGCAGGTACGGCTCTATTCCCAGCCCCTGCGATAGTGACTGCGCCACGGGGAGCATTGCCAGGGTAAAAGGAATACTGTCGATGAAAGCGGAAAATAACACCGAAAACCACACGATAAGCAGGTACGCGGCCAAACTGTTGTTCCCGACAATTCCCGTGAAAACACCAGTAAGGCTGTCAATGATGCCGACTTTCGTAAGCGTACCCACCATGACGAATATTCCAGCCAGGAAGAAAAAAGTTTCCCGGTCAAATTCACTGAATACCTGTTTAATTTCACTCCTGTAAATTGCAAGGCTTAAAACAGCGAAAACCATGCATATCAACCCTGCGGCAGCAATACCTGAAACGAGAGAACCCACCGCGAGCGCCAGAACCATCAATCCAAGTATAACTGTCGGAATCCACGATTTCACTTTTACCGATGTTTTATAACTTATCTTCTTTTTATGTTTCCTGAAAATGAAATATAGAACGACAAAAGATGTGACAAACCCCGCCTGCACCGCAAAGAATATGCCCGGCCTGCCCCCGAACCAGAAAAAGTCGTTAAAATTAATCGGAATATAACCCGCAATAAGCATGCTGAGCGGGTCTCCCACCAGGGTGCCGGCGCCCTGGAGATTACTTGAGATTGCTATGCCTATAAGGAAAGGCACCGGAGATACGTCCAGTTTCCTTGCTATGGCAAAAGCTATCGGCGCAACGATAAGCACCGTTGCGACGTTCTCTCCGAATGTTGATATAATACCCGATATGAGACATACGGAAAGGATCGCCCAACTAACATTTTTTGACCGGGAAACCAGGACATCCGCAAGCCATGCCGGAACTTTTGAGTAGTTAAATATCTGCGCCACTATCATTGCGCCGACAAAAATCGCAAGCACGTTCCAGTCAACAAAAGATATGACATCGCTTATATTTATAATACCGGCCGCAATCAATAGAAGCACGGCAGCCCAGCATATTTGCGCCCTGTAATTCTTCCTGTAAATAAAAAAGAAATAACTTACAATGAAAATAATTAAGGTGGCTGCTTTCATGGTTTCCCGGTACTTTCTACAATTGAGCGGTTATTGTACTTGTTCATTGCCTCATCAATTCCGTTTTCAATAAACTCCTTAACCGCCATGGGAACATAGTTTATCATTTTTTCAACAGAATCTTTCTCGTCCTTTTTAAAGTCCTGTAATACGTAATCAGCAGAATCAAGAGGTAATCCGAAATCTTCTTCCGGCGATTTACCCCTAACCACGCCTGTTATCCGGGGCAAACCTATTCCCATGCGTAATCTCGGAAACTGGTTTGAGTTAAGTCGGGAAATTACTGACTTGATACCGTTGTGACCGCCGTGAGAACCGCTTCTCCTGAACCGAAGTAAACCTAAATCCAGGGTTAAATCATCACATACCACCAATAGGTCCTTCTGTTCAACCTTGTAATAATTAATCCATGAAATCACGGCGCTTCCGCTGTCATTCATGAAAGTTACGGGTTTTACGAGAAGCAGTTCCGAGCCCTTCTTGCCGTATTTTGAACTGAACTTTTTTTTATCTACCGGCACCTCAAGGTAATCTGATAATTTATCTATTACCCTGAACCCGAGGTTGTGCCTGTTGTTTTTGTACTTTCTACCCGGATTCCCCAATCCTATAATTATCTTCAATTGTGTCCACTCTTGAAAAATTATTTTTTCTTTTCATCTGACTGCTTATCCCCGTCTTTAGCGTCAGGTTTTCCCTGAGCTTCAGGCTTTCCCTTTTTTCCGCCTTCAGCTTCGGCTTCACCTTCACCTTCAGCTTCTTTCTTGCCCTTTTCAATAACCTCCGGTTCAGCCGCTCCCTCTTCGCCTTCCACAACCTCTTCTTCAGAAGGTTTCTCCTCGATTATAGTCGGCTGAATAATCGTGGCGACTATTCTTTCCGGATCTTCAAGAATTTCAACCTTACCAGAAACCTTCAGGTCGCTTATCTTCATGCTATCTCCGATATTCATAGACGTAACATCAATTTCAATCTTGTCGGGTATCGCCGTAGGCAGACATTTAATCTTTACTTCCCTGGTAACCTGGTCAAGAACTCCACCCTGGACGTCAACCCCCTGCGCCAGTCCGGTGGTCTCAACCGCAACGGTAACTTCAATTTCCTGTGTCAGGGAAATCTGGAGAAAATCAACGTGAAGCACATTCCTACTGACCGGATGGATCTGAGTCTCTTTGACAATCACGTTCCTGGTCTTTTTCTTGTCTCCATCATTCACCTGGAGTGAAATAACGGCATGCTCCCCGTGCTCGGTATGCGTGGCCAGGTAAAATTCTTTGCTATCAACCACCAGGAAAACATTTTTTTCCTTCTCCCCATACAATACTGCCGGGATTTTTCCCTCTCTTCTTAATTCGTTAACCTTTCCCCTTGTAGTAAGCTCCCTTGCTTCAGCCTTCAAAACCACTTCTCGACCACTCATATCTACCTCCTAGTTTTTTTTACAAAAATAAATCATTTATTGACGAATTGCTATGGGTCCTTAAAATCGCTTCTCCCAGAAGCGGCGCCACGGAAACCACCTTAATCTTCTTCTTGCTCTTCAGGTGCGACAGGCTCATTGAATCCGATATCAACAATCCTTTCAATGGCGATTTATTGATTCTTTCAATGGCTTCACCCGACAATACCCCATGGGTACATGCCGCGTAAATATCATTTGCTCCCTTTTTCTTTAACGTTTTTGCAACTTCAGTTAAAGTTCCCGCGGTATCAACAATGTCGTCAAGTATAATTATGTTTTTGTCCTTTACCTTTCCTATTATATGCATAACGGAAGCCTTGTTAGGGGCAGACCGCCGTTTGTCTGCGATTGCCATGGACGCGCCCAATCTCTTGGCAAAAGACCGCGCTCTCTCGGCGCCGCCTGTATCGGGTGAAACCACCACTATATCCTGCATTCCCATCATCTTCACATACTCAAGGAAAACGGGCCTGGCGTAAAGATGGTCCACGGGAATTTTGAAAAATCCCTGTATCTGTGAAGCGTGCAGGTCCATTGTCAGCACCCTGTTCGCCCCCGCCGTCGTAATCAGGTCGGCAACGAGCCTTGCCGTTATCGGAACTCGCGGCTCGTCCTTCTTATCCTGCCTGGCGTACCCGTAATAAGGCATGACAGCCGTAATCCTGCTTGCCGAAGCGCGTGAGAGGGCGTCAATTATAAGCAGAAGTTCCATGAGGTTATCATTTGCCGGCATTGATGTGGACTGAATGATGAAACAGTCGGCTCCCCGCACGTTTTCCCTGATCTGCACCCTGCATTCCTTGTCTGAAAACGTGGTAACCTTTATAGCCCCGGACGAAACTTTGATATAATCGCATATCTTCTTCGTCAATTTTGGATTGGCCCGCCCGCTGAATATTTTTAGTTTACCGTATTCCATTGATTCTTTTCCCTCCCTTGAATGTTTATTTTCCTTTTCCCCGCAAAAGGTACTTCTCCGCCATTGCAAGCTGCCCGGCGGTATTAACTCCTGCTACTTCCCTGCTGTCGGGCGCTTCCTTAAACCCCACCTTCTTACGCGCGCCGGACATTATCTTAACAACATCCGTAAGGTAATACTCCTTTTTCTTATTATCGGGTTTTACCTTATCAAGCGCTTTAAACAGCTCCCGCGCTTTAAAACAGTATATCCCCGTATTTATCCTGTTAATTGTTCTCTGCGCGTGTGTGGCGTCTCTCTCCTCAACGATTTTAGTGACCCTGCCATTGGCGCTCACAATTACCCTGCCGTATCCAAAAGGGTTATCAACCACCGCGGTCAACACGGTTGTATCGTTTGCCTGGCTGGCATGAAAGTTAATCAAGCATTTCAATGTTTTTGTAGTTAACAGCGGCACATCCCCGCAGGTAACAACAATGTCCCCCGTGAATTTGCCCAGCAGCTTCTTTGCCTGCATAACCGCATGACCTGAACCGAGAAGCGGGCTTTGCTCAATGAACTTCACTTTACCCTTATAACTGTTTCCTCTAATCGCTTTTTTTACTTTTTCCTTTTCATACCCCACAACAACATAATTTTCCCTGCAACCGGCCCCTGTAACCGAATCCAACACATATTCTATCATGGGTTTGCCGGATATCCTGTGAAGCACCTTGGGCAGGGAGGATTTCATCCGGGTTCCTTCGCCGGCGGCAAGAATGATTGACAGAATATTTTTCTTTTTCATCATTTTCATAAAGTAATCTTCAGGTTCATAATTTATATATCGCGCATCTTTCCATCCGGCGCAGACAATTTCAACTGTCCGATTTTTTCGGACACTTCAAATAAATAGGTGTCTGTCCCTATTTTACTAGTTTCCACTGGGGAGATAGGACTCGAACCTATGATCACGGCGCCAAAGGCCGTTGCCTTACCGACTTGGCTACTCCCCAAGTTAACGATAGTGTGGTCCGGCTGTCTTATTCCACCTTGTCTTCTGCTTCCGTAGCAGAAGTTTCCCCTCCTCCAAATTCCGTCCTGGCAGGCGCGGGTTTTTTCTCAACACCTTCTTCGCTTGTTTTTTGTTCAGGCGCGGGTTTTTTCTCAACATTTTCTTCGCTTATTTTTTGTTCAGGCGCAGATTTTTTCTCAACACCTTCTTCGCTTATTTTCTGCTTGTAGGCAGCAAGTACTTTTTCCTCAATATGCTTGCGGGTTTCGTTGTTAATGGGATGGGCTATATCCTTATGGGTACCATCAGCCATTTTCCTTGAAGGCATCGCCACAAACAGGTTTTCCTTGGTCTGAATCACCTTCAGATTACGGACGACAAATGCATCATCGAAAGTCACCGTTATAAAAGCTTTTAGTTTCTCTTCGTTCCTCGGATACACGCGAATCTCGGTAATCTGCATTCTCAGCTCCTCCTCATTTTAATCTAGCACTTGTGCTCTGTCTTACGTTGTAATCAACCATGAAGAACAATTAAACATTTTTACAATTTCTTTTTTTAGTTTAATTCCGGTTTTCCTGTTCTCAACAAAAGCAAAAACAGTAGGACCACTGCCTGACATCATTGAAAATTCCGCCCCGTTATCAACAAGATATTTCTTTATCCTGTTAATTACAGGGTACCTTGTAACCACCACCTCCTCCAGCCTGTTAAACAACAATTTACCCGGATTTTCACGCAACAACCTTTTAATCCTGTTAACATTAATATCATTTGTCAGACTCTTCTTTTTATTTACTTTATCATAAACCCATTTCGTCTTAACCGCGAAATCCGGCTTGACCAGTAAAACCCATTTCCTGCCTATGTGGGGAAACGGTGAAACAACATCGCCGTAACCTTCTCCCAGGGCAGTATCCCCGAAAAGAAAGAACGGCACGTCTGCTCCAAGCTTCCGGGCTATATGAATAAGTTCATTCCGTTCAATCCTGAGTTTCCATAGGCTGTTCAACCCTGACAGCGCCGCTGCGGCATCGGATGAGCCGCCGCCCAACCCCGCGGCAACGGGAATACTCTTGTTAATCCTTATCCTGGCACCTTTGTTAACTTTATACTGCTGCTTCAAGAGCAATGCAGTTTTATAAACAATGTTCTTCTTCCCTGAAAGTCCTTTTAATCTCTTCTTTTTATCATTGTAGCAGGCAACTTCTATTTTATCGTGTTTTGTTTCCGACAAGATTATTTCATCATAGAGCTTGACGGACTGAAAAACCGTTTTAATCCTGTGATACCCGTTTCTATCCCTGCCCAGAATTTCAAGATACAGGTTTATTTTTGCCGGCGCAATAACCTTCATCTTTTTACCTTTACACCGCGCTAGTGTAGTGTTACTACACTAGGGATTGTTGCTTGTTTGAAATTTATTTTCCTTTCCTGAGTTTATTCATTTTATTCTTTAATTCATCTTTGTCAGGATCAAGCCCCCGCGCTTTCCTGTAAGAAGCAATCGCCTTGCCGACAATCCCAAGTTCGGAATAAACATCCCCCAGATGTTCGTATATAACAGGATCCTCTACCAATTTTGAGGCTTTCCTCAGCAACTGCTCAGCTTCTTTGTGCCTGCCCTGTTTGTAGTATATCCAGCCCAGGCTGTCTATAAACGCCCCGTTACCAGGTTCGGCCTTAAGCGCATCCTTCACGTGAACGAGCGCTTCATCAAGATTTACTCCCCTCTCTGCCCATGAATAACCGAGATAATTAAGCGCCTGGGCGAATCCCGGATCAATATTAATCGCCTTTTTAAAAGCATTGTCCGATTCTTCATGCTTCTTAAGGTTATCATAACAAAGACCGAGATGGAAGTAATTCTCCTTTTTGTTCGGATTTATTTCAATTGCGCTGGAAAAAGCCTCTATGGCTTTATCATAAATTTTCTTATGCTCAAGAGCTATTCCCATTATAGTCCACACGGAACTTTTCTCAGAATCAATTTCCGCCGCCTTCCGCATGATTTCAACCGCATCATCAATTCTTCCCACTTCAATATAATCGATGCCAAGGTGTACGTGAGTTTGAACTATATTCGGCTGAAGCTTGTTTATCTTTTCCAGGTAATGAATAACCTTCTCAATTTCCCCGGCATCTTCATTTATCTGGGCAAGATGATATAACGCCTTCAGGTTATCAGGGTCAAGCGTTAAGCACTCCAGGAATAACTTTTTGGCTTTTGAGGTTTTTTTCATGTTGTAATACAGCGTGCCGAGCCCGTTGTAAATCCCGGGATTCCCCGGTTCCATTCTCATTAAACGCTTGTAACATTTGAGCGCTTTTTTATGGTTTTTTTCATATTCATAGATTGAAGCCAGCAGGAAATACACCTGAATATTTTTTCTATCAAGCTCTATTATTTTCTTATACTCCCTTTCAGCAGACTTCACATCCTCAAGTTCCCCGTACAGGGCCGCCATAAAGAACCTCGATTGTATATCGTCCGGCTCAAGTTCTATTACTTTTTTCTGATACTTCACCGCTTCATTAATGTCCTTTTTATATATTGCGGCAATCTCCGCCATGTACCTGGCGGCTTGAATATCGTCCCCGTTTAGCTGTAAAATCTTTTTTGCTTCTTCCTCCGTCTTATCATAGTCCATACTGGAAAAATACAGTTCCATGGCGCTTTTACGCAGTAGAAGCGAACTATCATCCAGGCTCACGGCTTTTTCAAACTCATGGACGGTTTTATCCACTTCCCCGTCATACAAGTACAACATTCCCATTATATAATGAAAAAGCGACGTTGCTTCAACGTTGAAAGCGTCAGCCCCACCCGTAAAGATAACGCAGGCAAGAACTGTTATAATCAACAATGATTTCATTTTATTTAAAGCCATTTTCATTTTATCCTGTTAATAACCATGCCGCTTAAAAGCTTCGGGAAGAAGTAAGTTGCCTTTCTGGGCATTAACTCCCCGGATTCCACCACATCCCTGAGTTCGGATATACCAATGGGCTTAAGCATGAATCCCGCTTGAACCGAACCTTCCTTCACTTTTTTTATAACCTCGTCCACATCCTTGGAATAAACAATATTCTTAAACGTGTCCCCGGACACGTTTAAAACCCTGTTCATGACCAGTTCGTGAAGAACAGCGACATTCAACCTGTAATACGCCCCGGGCCTGCCCTTGATAATATTGTTTAAGACATTTTCATTCCCAGGTTTAAGCACGAAAAAATTATCTCCTCCGGTATACATGCCTATTTCGCTGTTGTCATCAGAATCCGAAAGACGCTTTAACATATCTTCCCTGCCACCGCAGGATATTATATCAAAATACAGTTCCAACTTCTTCATTAAAACATCTATATTGAAATCCGGTAAATCCCTTACCATGCGGTGCGTGGGAAAAATAGTAATACCTTCATCTTCCATGTTGGTGAAATACACCATCGTGTAATTATAAGGCTCATCGCCACCAGAACCCGGATTTGCCGCCTTCATTTGAGACTGGTAGTTCAAGGCGGTTGCGTAACGGTGATGCCCGTCAGCGATGTAGAACATCTTGCTCTTCATCATTTCCACTAACTTCCGGACAAGGCCTTCTTCGTTAATTTTCCACAACGACTCCCTGACACCCTTAATACTGTCAAGTATCATGTCAGGTTCTGACTTTTCTTTTTCCGCGATAATTTCACCCGCTGACTTTGAAGGGTCCGAGTAAAATGTAAAAATAGGGCTGAAATTCGACCTGCAGGACCGGAACAACCTGAGCCTGTCCTCCCTGGGGCCTGAGAGCGTTTTCTCATGAGGACGCACCCAATTGTATTGGTCCAGTTTAACCAGGCTTATGAAGCCCTTCCTTACTTTTCTTGAACCGTCAGGCAAACCATACTCCTGTTCAAGCAGGTAAATTGCCGGCTTGTCGTCTCTTTTAAGTATTCCTTCGTCCAGCCATTTAAGCATAAATTTCTCCGCGCGGGAATAACGGTTATTTTCCTTGTCATCCCCGGGAGAATCCTTGCCAAGTATTATACGTATGATATTGGATTCACTGTTATTGTAATACTTCTCTCTTTCTTCATCGGAAATAACATCATAGGGAGGGGCAACGACCTTCATAATATCGCCAATCTTACCCTTGTTATAAAAAATCCCGTTGAACGGCGCTATTTCAGCCATTATAAGTGCTCCTTAACATAAATTCCCGTTATTTTTGCCAGGGGATTTTGAGCCGCACCGAAGCAACGAGAGGCGAGCATACCTGGTGTATGTAAGCCGAGTGTTGCAAAGGCACAGGCCAAAAGCCCGAAGCCCTTCGGGAGGCTAAATTCCGGTCGACTTCTTCGTTGTTTCGTCGGTTACAATGCCACCGCATTGCGCTCTCCTAACGCCTTGAATTCACCTCAGACTATAGCCTCAAAAATAACGGTAATTTATGAGACAGAGTACAAGCCATATTCTCGATATGCCTTCGTCGTCTTTCCTTGAA
>JAUXDE010000057.1 GCA_030618495.1 Clostridia bacterium | reverse complement strand
TATTCATTTCAATACCTTTAACAAAACATTCAAGGATAGAGGCAACCTTCAGGTTGCGATAAACATTGAACTTCTTGCGTGGCGTAGCCACCAATTTTTAAGTGGCGTAGCCACCAATTCTTATAAAATAAATCTAATTGGCAGACTAATAACTATCGCAATAAGCGCATTTATGGTTAATTCCACGTAAAGTTCTTTGTTCTTTTTCCTAGCCAGCAGTACCCTCGCCCCCAAAAAGGGCGCTATCAATAGAAACCAGTACCCTCCAAGTATAATAAGCATGACAATTAAAACTCTTTCGGCTATACCGTAGTACTTCTTAATTCCCCTGGGAACATCCATGGCCGGTATTTTTAAGAATCCTGCTTTTACGTACAGGTTTACAAAAACCCCGCCAAAACCGGCAAATATATAACCCATTGCGCAGATGACTATTTGATTGTCAGCGTATATCCTCAGGATTATTGATTCCCCCGCGGGCGCAACTAAAGAACTTAATCCGGGAATGATAAAAACCATGCTGATAAGCGCTATATGCATTAGCTGGTCAAGAATGAAAATCCATAAAGTATCCCTCTTTGCCCTTTCGCAGTACACAACCTTCCCCCAGTCCTGAAGGCCGTGAACAATCCATATCCAGAACATTATCACCCACATCTCGGGTTTGCGCAGGAAGGGCATGCAGAGAACCACGCACACAAGCATGACTATGCCGCTGTGGATAAATGAACCCCAGGCCTTTTTTAACTTAAGGTTATATATACCTGTCAACTGCAAAGGGAAATCCGCAATAAAATGCGCCAGTAACAACCGCAGAAAAATAAACATGTTTATTCCTTTCTTATCTTTATTTGGGAATTTGGGGACACGTACCTAATTATTCTTAAAAAACATAATGCTGAACAATTCTTTAGTATAAGAAATAATTAGGTACGTGTCCCCAAATTCCTAACTGATACTCAGTACTTCATATACAGGAATCGGTTTAACCTTGCCTTTTACCTTCACCGGTTCAAGCTTATTTACCTTTATCATGTCCTTCATCTTCTCATAGACGCTTTCGGTAATCAATGTCTGTCCACGCTCCGCGCATCCCTCAATCCTGCTGGTAAGGTTGACTTCATCTCCTATGACCGTATAATCCATGTGCTGCAATGAACCCATGTTACCCACGATAACCTCACCGGTATTTATTCCTATACCAAAACCAACGGGATGCCTGCCCTCTTTTATAAGTTCCTCCTGTATACCCTTCATTTTCTCCTGCATCTCAAGAGCCGTTCTAAGGGCAAGTTCCTCGGGATTCCTTAGTTCAATCGGCGCGCCCCATATTGCCATTACGCAGTCCCCCATAAACTTATCCAGGGTGCCTTCATATTTAAAAAGTATTTCAGTAAATATGGTGAAAATCCTGTTAAGCACGGTCACGACATCCTCGGGCTTCATTTTTTCCGACATTGAAGTAAAACCCCTTATATCCGCAAAAAATATCGTAAGCTTCTTCTTACTGCCGCCCAGGCTGAGCTTGTCGGCGTCGCTTAACATCTCGTCAACAACCTGGGAACTGACGTATCTCTGAAACACGTTTTTTATCCATTTCTTTTCCTTCTCCTCGGTAGCGAATTTAAACACCACGATGGAAAGGTACCCAATCATTATAACCGCCATGGGATAAATCACCTTCAGGCAGATTCCCTGGAACGCAAACAACCAGTACGCAACTCCAAAATAAACGCACGCCATGAAAATACTGAACGCCGCCCCCACGAGCGGCTTCAACTTGTGCGAAACGAGCCCTATAATAATCCCCAGCGCAAAAAGAATCAGGAGGTTGACTGTGGTCCCCGTTTCAGCCAGGAATTTCTTGTTCAGTATGTTACTGGCGGTATTAGCAAGAACCCCCACCAGGGGATAAGTCGGTGAGAAGGGTGTAGCCCTGATATCAACCGTCCCCGTGGCGGTCAAGCCGATGAACAGTATTTTGTCCTTGAGTTTATTGAGGTCTATCGCGGGCTTTTTGCCTTCTTCCATGTCCCTGTAGGATGTCAGGATTTGAACGAATGAGTACCAGTTAAACGCCTTAATACCGCCGTCGAAATTAACAAGATATTGTCCTTTTTCATTTATGGGGATTTTTATCGGCCCTATTTTTGATTTTTTTATCTCAACATACTTTCCCGGCCTGACCTTAATGTCCTTTCTGTCTACCCCCAGGTAATCACAGGTAATGCCAAAAGCGTAAGAAAGGTACAGGTCCCTCCTGTATTCAATGACTAAAGGAACCCTGCGTGTCGTACCGTCGCTATCGGGCGGCGCGTTAACAAAACCCGTCCCCTTAAACGCATCTATTAACCGGGGTATGGGGGTTGTCATTGCAACGGATTTATATAACTCCCCGTGAAATTCATCTTCATAAGGCAATGCCCCGTCCTTTATCTTACCGCTGATGGACACTTTTCTTTTCAGCAGCTCATAATCCGCTTCGTTTAGTTTTTCCGGATGGTAAAAATAAAACGGGAAGTAGGTAAGTTTGCTGTCCTTGCTTGCCTTGGCAAGAAACCTGTCATCTTCAGGGAAACTGTTGTCCGGCTCCGTAAACAATACATCAAAGCATATTGCCGCCGGCTTGTACAATGAAAGGACGTGGACCAGGAGGGCGTGATAATTCCTCCGCCAGGGCCACCTTCCAAGCGCTTCAATTGACTCGTCACCCATGTAAATGATTTCAACGGCATTACTCGCATTCTTGGTGGGCCCGCGGAGCTTGAAACGCAGGTCAATCGTCTTCAGTTCAAACGGCTCGCCGACATTAAACAAACAAAGGACAGCAATTAACGATGTAACTGTTAAAACTATCAATAATTCCAATAACAACTTATGTTTTTTCAGGTCTATCCTGAACATCGATTTTTTTACCTCTTATAGTTCGGCTTTAAGTTTTCATTTACTCTTATCAATAAATCAGTTCCTTCAATTCCTTCATGTTGGTGATGTATATGTAGCGCCCGTCAATATCAATACACTTATTCTTCTTGAAGTTCAATAATGTCCTGCTGACCATCTCCCTTGCCGTGCCGACCATGTCTGCAAGTTCCTGGTGGGTTAGTTTTATATTTATTTTAATTCCGTTTTCTGTTTTTACCCCGTACTTTTTAGCCAGGTTCAACAAGGTTATCGCCACCCGGCCCAGGACATTCTGAAAGGAAAGAGCCTCTATATCCTTATCCGCCTTGCGCAGGCGGGCGCACAGCGCCTGCATAATCTTTAAAGATACAATTGGATTGGTTTTAATATGTTTTTCGAAAACCCGCTTCTTCAGAACCATGACTTCCGTATTTTCAATGGCCGCAGCCGTTGCCGAACGTATTTCCTTGTCAAGGATTGCCATTTCACCGAGAAAGTCGCCTTTGCCGAGCATGTCCAGGGTTTTTATCTGCCCCCCGGTGGAAGTTTTAAAAACTTTAATCAGCCCGGAAATGATTAAGAACATACTCTCGCCTTCCTCCCCTTCAGAAAATATCAGGTCGTCTTTCTTGAACTTCTTCATTTCCGTAATCTTGCTCATCTCTTCCAGTTCAGGCTTGCTAACCCTTGAAAAAATCGGGATTTTTTTTAAGAACAAATCATTTCCCATTCCCTTGCCCTCCTTAAAGGTTTTCCCTATCGCATTCTTTATACTTGGATCCCTTTTCTTATTAAGAAACCCGCAGGGGTTATTTAAACAGTATTTCCATGATGGCCTTCTGAACATGAAGCCGGTTCTCCGCCTGGTCAAAAACCACGGAACATGAACCGTCCATGACTTCATCGGTAATTTCCTCTCCCCGGTGAGCAGGCAGGCAGTGCATGACAATTACATCCTTCCCTGCGCCTGAGAGTAATTCCGAATTTACCCGGAATGACTGGAAATCCTCCTTGTTTATCTTTCTTCCGTCCTTGTTCCCCATACTCTTCCAGACATCCGTGTATATTACATCAGCATTCTTAACGGCTTCCCCCGGAACATGGGAAATCGATATTTTTGTATTTGTTTCTTTTTTCAATTCCACGCATTGGTTTAAAATGCTGTTGTCCGGCTCATACCCTTCAGGGACGCATATAACCAGTTCCATGCCCAGTTTTGACGCCATATTCATCCATGAGTTTGCAACATTATTGCCATCGCCAATATAGACAACTTTTATATTTGCAAATCCGGATATATTCTGGCCACTGCAATCAATGTTTTTCTTTTCCATTATGGTAAAAACATCGCTGATAACCTGGCAGGGATGAAGGAGGTCAGTCAAACCGTTTATTACCGGTATCGTACTGTAGGATGCAAGTTCCATGACATCTTCATGCGCATAAGCCCTTATCACTATCCCGTCAAGATATCTTGAAAGGGCCTTAGCCGTATCCTTTATGGATTCCCCCCTCTTTAACTGCAAATCCTGAGCATTAAGGAATATGGCGCAGCCCCCGAGCTGGTATACCCCCACCTCAAAGGACACTCTTGTCCTGGTGGACGGTTTTTGAAATATCATTCCCACCACTTTGCCTTTCAAAGGCAGGCTATCCTTCTCTTTTCCTTTTTTTAATTCTCCTGACACTGTCAGTATTTTAAAAATATCAACCGGTTCAAGGTCAAAAATCGAAATCAAATCTTTATTATTCATTATTAACTCCTATAATTATGGGGACACGTACTTAATTGATTTATTCAATTAAGATTTTAGAAACTAGTTTCCTAATAAGAACAATTAAGTACATGTCCCCATAATTTTAGGAAACATTGCGTAGAACATTGCCGCCCGCAAAACTTCATCAACACTAATCTGTTCATCAGGCACGTGGCAGAACTTTTCTTTCCCGGGCCCAAAACCCAGTGTCGGGATTCCTTTCTCTCCCATTGTATATGAACCGTTTGTACAAAACGGCCACAGGTGAATTTCCGGCTTTTTACCGAACATGGTTTTATATGTTTTTGCCGCCGCCTTAAGCATCGGGTGCTTACTGTCCATCACCCACGCAGGAAAAAACCTGTTTGAAACCTCAACCTTTCCGTTCCTGCCGGCTAAATTCTTTATTTCCTTCATAACTTTCTGTTTTGTCTCTTTCTCGGTAGTTCTCCTGTCAAGGCGCGCGATACACTTATCCGGAACGGTATTATGGGAAGCGCCCCCGGATTCAATTCCCGTAACGCATATCGTGCTCCTGCCGAGAATCGAGTTACAAGTATATGCCCTGTTTGCGGCATCCACGCTTTTAACCAGGGGCGTCATCCTGTAAATGGCGTTTATCCCCTTTTCCGGCGTGCTGGCATGAATCGACCTGCCCTTTGTTGTAATTTTTACGCCGATTCTTCCCTTGTGCCCCCGGATAATTTTCAGGCCGCTGGGTTCTCCGATAATAACGCAATCAGGCCTGCCGGTTATCTTCATAACCTCTCTTATCCCCTTCCCTTCCGCCTCTTCCTCAAGTGCGCTTGCAGAAACATAAAGGGTATAATCATCCTCAAGGCCAAGTTCCTTAATCAACTTCCCCGCAAACACCATTGCCGCGACCGACCCCTTGTCATCACAAGCGCCCCTGCCGTGAACCGTCCCTTTCTTAAGAACCGCGCCGTAAGGATTATGAGTCCAGTTCTTTATATTTCCAATACCCACCGTATCGATGTGCGCGTCAAATAGTATTTTTTTCCTGCCTTTTCCAATCCTGCCGATAACACTTCCGGAATCACTGACGGTTACCCTGTCAAATCCCGCTTCTTTCATTTCCCGGCATACCCTGCCCGAAACCTTCTTCTCCCCCCCGCTGGGGCTTTCAATCCTTATTATATCCCTTAAGAATTTAATTAGATTGGAACGCTCTTTGCCTGCTTTTTCCCTGATCCTGGTTGATTCGGATGTCATTTGGTTTTTGTCTTTCCCTACTTTTTTTTCTTCTGTTTCGTTATTTTTTCTTCTTTCTTTTCCTCTTCAATAACTATTCCCAGCTTGCCCAGTGAATCAGCGCAAATCCTGCGTATACTTATGTCACCGTCATTCTTTAACAAATCCGTCAGGATCGGAACCGCTTCGGACCTGCCGGTATTACCAAGCATAATGACAGCTTTCTTTTTTACCTGCAGGTTGCTACTAGATAAATCTTCAACATATTTCTCATAATCAGAACCAGCAAAGCAGGGAGTATTAATTAACATTATAATAATTATATATATAAAACGATAGAATTTCATTATATATAATTATATATAATAATAAAGTTATTACAATATAAAATTATTTTATTTATGTTGGATTTTTTTCGGCTTTAATTTAACAAGGAGGGTAATTCCAAAAACAGCCATCATTATACCTATTACCTGGGAAGTGGATAGCGCCAGGATTCCACCGCGGTCATCGCCCCTGAATATTTCTACAATAAACCGCATTATGCCGTAAAGCAGACAATAATTCGCGCTGACTTTCCCATCAAAGTTCTTATTCTTATATATTCCCCATAGCACTGCAAACAAAATCAATAATCCCGCGGCAGAAATCAGCTGTGTTGGAATTACGGGAACCCCGCCCGACCCGGCAGGACTGCCGGCAGGAAACTTCATACCCAGCCACGAATGACATTCCCTTCCATAACAACACCCAAAGGCAAAACACCCTATCCTTCCAAAAGCGTGCGCCAGGGGCAGAGCCACGGCAAACATGTCCATTGTCTTCCAAAAATCCAGCCCCATTTTCTTTACTCTCCACATGCCGGCAAGGATTCCTGAAATAACTCCACCGTAAAAAACAAAACCCGAACGCGAAACAATTGTTCTCAGGGGTGAGGCAATGAACATTTTCCATTCAACAATGATGTACAGTATTCTTGCCCCTGCGAACCCCAGCACGAGCATCCAGATTACCAGGTCCATTACCTGGTCTGCATTTATCTTTTCCTTTTCCCCTTTTGACATCTTCAGAAGAAAGAACAACGAAACCAGAACTCCCATTGAGATCAGGGCTCCATAAGTATATATTGTAATTGGCCATTTTAATAAAATCGGGAACATTTTATGTCCTTTCCTCCATCATAGTATCTCTACGCTACAATGATATTTGAAACCTGTTCGTAACCAGTAAAATTCCCACTATAATCAGGATTGCTCCGCTGATAATTGATATTACGTTAAGGTACTTGCTTATCTTCCTGGATAAACGCAGGAAACCATTAATGGCAACGCTTGTAATAAAGAAAGGAACTGCAAGCCCCAGCGAATAAGAGCACAACAGCAACATCCCCTGATTTACCGACTCTTTCGTAGCCGCAAGGGCAAGTATACTCCCAAGAATTGGGCCTATGCATGGCGTCCAGCCCACCGCAAAAACAACACCCACAACAAAAGAACCCAGTAAACTTGCCGGCTTGCCCTTCAGGGCAATCCTCTTTTCCTTCTCCAGGGTTTTAAACTTCAACAACCCCGTAATGTGAAGGCCGAACAGAATAATCAATATCCCGCCGCCAATCCTTATCTTATCCTGGTGAGCTGAGAGAAAACCGCCCATAAACGTAATCGTGGCTCCCAGAAGAATAAAAACAACCGAAAACCCCAGGCAAAAAAGGGCGGTTTCAAGAATAATTTTATTTGTCCCGACATTCTTACTGCCGGAATCTGTCAGGTCCTTTATCGAAACTCCCGTAATAAAAGAAATATAGGCGGGAATCAAGGGCAGGACGCAAGGGGAAAGGAAGCTCAACAACCCTGCCGTAAAAGCAACCAGCAATGAAATCTCATTACCCATTTTTTTTCTCCTTAAGGAAAGTTTTGTTATTTTTCTTCTCAACCTTTATCATACCAAGCTTCTCAAGCACGAGAAAGTTTTTCACCACTTCGCCTTTTTTAACGCCGAGCGAAAGGGATAGGTCCCTAACGGTGACGGGCCTCCTTTTTATTATGTCCATCATTGTTTCTCTCAAATCATCGATAAACAGTTCACTGTTCTTCCACTTCACATCGCAGATAATATCGCATTCCTTCCCGATTTTTTTTGCTATGTTCTTCATCCTTACCTTGCCCACGATACCGGCGAATTCCTCGGCAGGGGGCCTGACCACCGTATTTAAATGCACCCTATCGGGCTTGATGGCTTTAACGGCTTTTCTTAGCCCGTCTATCTCGGCATCCGTGTCATTATACCCTTTTACAAACATTATTTCAAGCCAAAGTTTGCCCTTATATTCCCTGCGAAACTTCACGATGCCGTCAATAATCCGCCCGACATCCAGGGAAGAATACGGCCTGTTTATCTTCCCAAATCCCCTGACTGTCGCCGAATCAAGCGAAGGAACAACCAGGTCAGCTCCCAGTAAATCCCTTCTCACGTCCCTCCTGTACAGCAGCGTTCCGTTTGTAAGGACTGCCACCGGCGTGTCTGTCATCTCCTTTATACCTGCAATAATACCACCTATTCCCGGGTTCAACGTCGGCTCTCCCGACCCCGCAAACGTGATATAATCAATGAACTTATGATTCCTCAGGCACTTCCTTATTTCCTTAAGAACATCCTTTTTTCCTATATACTCTCTTCTCCTGACCGTTCTTAAGGTAGTCCTTCCCAACTGGCAGTATATACAATCCAGTGTGCACGTCTTAAAAGGGACAATGTCAACTCCCAGGGAAAATCCAAGCCTCCTGGAAGGAACCGGGCCGTAAATTATACTCATAATAGAATCCTAATAAAGAATATTGACGGGTTGTAATTTATACTTCAACTCATGTCGTAATACTTAATAAAAATCCCGATGACCTTTACTTAGTAAAAGATAACTTTAAGTGTGTCCCCGTTGCTTCTGCAATTTTTATTAATGTGGAAATATTACACCCGGCATTTTCGGCACTTTCCAACCTGGAAATAGCTTGCTGGCTTGTATGTATTTTTTTTGCCAGTTGCTGTTGACTGAGTCCTTTAGCTGCACGAAGCTCTACCAGGGCAATTCCTAATTTTGCTAAATCGTATTCTTTCTTGAACTCCGCGGCAAAATTCTTGTTTTTTAGTTCTTCTTTTAGCCTGTCTTGAAAATTTCTTGTTTTCATTTTTTTCATAACTTTATTTCTCCCCTTTTGTATCGATTTATAAAATCCTTCTTCCTTAATATTGCTTTCTCTATTTCACCTGCAGGTACTTTTCGTGTTTTTTTAGTAGAACCGCTGGTTATTACAATTCTATTCCTTAAGAAAAAGAAATAAAGTAATCTATACTGATTTGGAGAAAATTGTACTCTCAGTTCCCTTATTCCATCTCTCAATAAATCAGCATAAGGACGTTTAAGGAAAGGCCCTTTCTCTTCCAACAGTGAAATAAAAGCCATAACTTTTGCCCTTGCCTTCCCTGGTAGTGTATCAAAAAAATCATCTACCGGAGAATCCCCGCGTTTATTAGTATAGAATACTATTTCATATTTCATTGTTCTATACCGTTATACATCATTTATGATGTATTGTCAAGTAAAATAATTGAAAATGTACTAACCTAAAGTCTTAAAGTCCTGACTGGTGGACCGAATACTATTGTGGTGGAATTTACGAACTATGTGCGTAGGAAATAACATTATGAGCCGGAATTTATAAATTTCTTTATCACTTTTCGCTTCCAGTTTACACTAAACTCTTATTCACCGTTAAGCGCCCTCGTTGGTGTCCATTTTTACACGAAAAGGCATTAAAAGACACCAAAAAAAAGGGATCGAGTTTGCACCCAATCCCTTTTCTTGAAATTCGTTGTAGAACCTGTTATTACATCATTCCCATTCCGCCGCCCATTCCGCCTGGCATTCCTCCGCCGGGCATCGGTGGCATGGATTTTTCTTCAGGAATATCGGTAATAAGCGCACCTGTTGTCAGTATGGTTGACGAGACACTTGCCGCATTCTGAAGGGCAAGCCTGGTAACTTTCGCGGGGTCAACTATCCCCTGCTTTATCATGTCAACGTACTGGCCGCTAACCGCATCAAAACCTGTGCCTTCAGCCATGCCTTTGACTTCCTTAATTACCACGGACGCTTCATAACCGGCATTCTCGGCAATCTGCCTGATAGGGTCTTCAAGAGCCCTCTTTATGATGTTTATA
The DNA here is from genome assembly GCA_030618495.1 of Clostridia bacterium. Classification (GTDB taxonomy): domain Bacteria; phylum UBA6262; class WVXT01; order WVXT01; family JAUXBS01; genus JAUXBS01. Next base: position 805 of record JAUXDE010000057.1, on the reverse strand, counting down.
CCGGTCTGCTCGTCAGGGTCGCTTACCTTGAGCGCCTCGACAGCCTTAATTGAGTTCAGCAGGATAATTCCTCCACCGGAAACGATTCCTTCTTCAACTCCCGCTCTCGTGGCATTCAGGGCGTCCTCAACCTTGAATTTTATTGCCTTCATTTCGGTTTCCGTCGCCGCTCCGACCTCTATCACGGCTACTCCTCCCGAAAGCTTCGCCAGTCTTTCCTGCAGTTTTTCCTTGTCATAACTGGAGTCCGTCTCATCCATTTGCTTTTTTATCTGGGAAATTCTGCCGTTAATGTCCTTCTTTGAACCTTCGCCGCCTACTATGGTTGTGTTCTCCTTGTCTATCCTTATTGTTTTTGCCTTACCAAGAAGGCTGATTTCCGCCTTGTCCAGTTTCATCCCGACGTCTTCGGATATCACCTTGCCGTTGGTAAGAACAGCAATATCTTCAAGCATCTCTTTCCTTCTGTCGCCGAACCCCGGAGCCTTTACCGCCGCGCCTTTCAGCGTCCCGCGCAGCTTGTTTACAACCAGCGTTGCCAGGGCTTCACCTTCAATGTCTTCGGCAATAATCAGAAACGGCTTTCCCTGCTGGGCTATTTTCTCAAGCACGGGAAGAAGGTCCTGCATTGAACTGAGTTTCTTATCCGTAATCAGGATAAGCGCATCTTCCAGCACGCATTCCATCCTCTCTGCATCGGTAATGAAATACGGCGAGATATAACCGCGGTCAAACTGCATGCCTTCAACAAACTTGACCTCTGTCTTTGCGGTTTTTCCCTCTTCTACCGTGACGACGCCGTCCT
>JAUXDE010000065.1 GCA_030618495.1 Clostridia bacterium | reverse complement strand
ACCCGAAACGGTAATCTTTAATTCAATTTTCAATACCCACATGTTCTCCCCGGCTTTTCCGGCGAGTCGAACCGCGTCCTTCTGGGTTGTAATAACGGTTCTATTTTCCGAACATATTTTATCCAGGTCCTCTTTCTTGTAATCATAATGATCCGGATAAATATATTTGCCTACGATATTTGCCCCGAGGGCTTTTACGGTTGACTCAAAAGATTGAGGATTGCCTATTCCCGAAACTATTGAAACATCCCTGCCCTCTATAAAAGACAGTTCTTTTTTCATTTTATCGCCAATCCTGTACAGGAAGGAAGGTTTATGAACGCTTTCAACAACAGGCTTACTCCCATACGATTCTTTCAGAAAATCATAAATGAACATCTTCTTTTCATCCGGGACCTGGTCGGTCCTTGTCAGTAGAAAAATGTCAGCCCTTTTCAGGCAGGATACCGGTTCCCTCAGTAGCCCCCCTGGTAAAACTTTCCTATTGCTGAAAGGCGACAGGCAGTCAATCAACACTATATCCAGGCTCCTATCAAGCCGGAGATGATGAAAACCATCGTCAAGTATCACAACCTCCGCATTGAATTCATCTACAGCCAGTTCACCGCCCTTAATCCTGTTTCCTGATATTATAACGGGTACTCCCTTAAGGTTCTCCGCAAGCATGATGGGCTCGTCACCCGCTTCCTCCGGCTCAAGTAAAACAGTATCATAGTCAGACACAACACTTACCCCGAATTTTTCTCTTTTCCCCTTGTACCCCCTGCTGAGCACCACCGTCTTCCTGCCCTCCCTCTTAAGCATTTCCGCAATTGCGATAACGGCGGGAGTCTTACCCGTTCCTCCGGCGGTAATATTACCTACGCTTATTACGGCGCACGACAACTTTGTTTTCCTCAAAACCTTCAACCTGTATAAAAGCGCCCTTAAGCGCATCACAAACGAATATCCCACTGCTGCAATAATAAGAAAAAAGCGCAAAACAGACGAAATCACTCCCTTCCTGCCTCCGATTATGCCCATGTAGCAATCCGATATTCTTTTATTCATGACTTCTTTCCCCATCCGACGAATTGCAGGGAGGCAAAAAAATATTTACCCTGTCCGCTGCGTTTGTGCGCTTCGCAACTCCGGGTAAATATGATTTTAAAACCGTCAAAAGCGGCGAGAATATTGACATTATTTTCTTTTTTTCTTCTTTACGGGTATCCAGTACCCATACACGGCAAGGCTTCCGGAGGGAATCAACCCCCTTTTTGCATCAAAAACCACTCCAATCTTATGCGCGTCAACCAGCTTAACCGCAGCTTCCAGCCCGGCTTCCGGGATTTCAGAAAGAGCACTCACCGTACACTCTTCTTTTTCCGCATCTTTAAGAATAAGTTTGTTTACAAAATTATAAGACTGCTCCAGGGCCTCTGCCCCGAGCGCATCAAGAATTTTAACATGCCTTTCGTTGCCTTCATTTTTTACTTTTGATACTTCCTCTTCAAGCTTTTTTCCCACAGTAACGATTATCATGCTGAAAACGGAATACGGGTTTACCTTTATGTCGGGCGCCCACCCTTCAGCCATTTTCCTGAAACCCTCATCCTTTATGTCTTCAAGCTTGAAACTATCGTAAATCGTACAGGGAGAAACCAGTTCATAACCATCCTTTATGTGACCTGCTATCTCAGCCTTGTCAATGTCTATGGAATCCTTTAAAAGCCTTAAAAAATAACTCGGCCTGATATTTATTTTAAATTTCTTTATTTTTTTCATTTTTTCCTGTTTCTTTTTTCATTCTTTGCTAACTGCATGTAAACGATAGGGCTTGCCACGAATATGGATGAATAAGTTCCTATAATTATACCTATAATCAGCGCTATTGAAAAATCATGAATCACCGTACCGCCCTTGAAAAATATGGCAAGAACGACAAACATCGTGGTAAGGCTTGTAACAATCGTCCTTGACAGTGTTTCGTTTATGCTCATATTGAAAATTTCCATAATTGGTTTTTTAAAATGCAACTTCATATCATCCCTTATCCTGTCATAGACAACTATTGTATCGTTTATGGAGTAACCGGCAAGCGTAAGGAGCGCAGCCACTATCACCAGGTTTATTTCCTTACCGAGCAGTGAAAGTATACCGAACGTGATAAAAACATCATGAACCAGGGCTATAACTCCCGCTACTCCCCACACCCCCCCCTTAAACCTCCATGCAACATAACCTATGATTCCCAGGAAGGCGAAGATGAATGCGTAGGATGCCTTCTTCTTCAACAACTTCCCGATAACCGGGCCTACGTATTCATTGCGCTCTATAATGAATTCATTGTCGGCAATGTCCCTGGTAAATATCTCGCTCAACTGCTTGCTGATTTTTTCAATTCCCGCGACACTCTCCTTCACCCTTATAATCACGATGTTAGTATTAGTAAACTTTTGAATACTGACATTGGGCAAGCCATTTTTACCCAGTACATCCCTTAAATCCTTCACCTGGATATCGCCGGCGAACTTAACCTGGACCAACGCCCCTCCCGTGAAATCTATTCCGAAACTTGGCCCTCCCCTTATTACCATTGAAGCTATTGAAAATCCAATCAATGCCAGGGAAACGACCAGTGACATTTTCCTTTTTTCAATGAATTTAATATTTGTCTTCTTAAACAGTCTCATTTGTTCTCCCTCATATACTTAGTTTTTTTAACGCCCTGGATGTAAAAACCAGGTCAAAAACAAGATGCGTCAGTATTATTGACGTAAACATGCTTATCATTATGCCAAGGAATAACGTTACGGCAAACCCCTTGATGGGCCCCGTCCCGAACTGGAACAGGAATCCCGCCGCGATGAGCGTTGTTACATTGGCATCAAGTATTGTCTTTAATGCCTTTTCGTAACCCGCGTCTATTGCCACCCTGACAGTCTTGCCCGAAGAGAGTTCCTCTCTTATCCTTTCAAATACCAGCACATTGGCATCAACCGCCATTCCTATTGTAAGAATTATACCCGCGATTCCGGGCAGCGTTAAAGTTGCATGTATCAGCGCCATTGCGCCCATGAGTATCACAAGGTTCAGGAGCAAAGCCATGTCTGCGATCAGCCCGGCCAGCCTGTAGTACAACGCCATAAACACGAGAACTATTGCCATCCCCATAAGGCACGCGTAAAGACCTGCTTTTATTGAATCCCTGCCAAGTGTAGGCCCCACCGTCCTGTTCTCTATAATCTTCACGGGAGCGGGAAGGGCACCTGCCCTGAGTACGATTGCAAGGTTGCGGGCCTCTTCCATCGTGAAGTTTCCTTCTATTATCGCATTCCCGTCGGGTATTTTAGTCCTGATTACCGGAGCGGACTGCACTACATCATCAAGCACTATTGCAAGATTTCTTTCCACGTTGACTTCGGTAACCTTCGCGAATTTCTTTGCGCCGTCCCTGTTGAATTCTATCGCGACATGGGGCATGTTGAACTGTCCGAACTCAACCCTTGCGTCCTTCAAATCGGCCCCCGTCACCTCCGCCTCTTTTTTCAACAGGTACTTTGCATCTTCCTTACCATTAAGTAATTCAAGTTCCTCGGGCAGCATGGACTCGTCAAACTCGCCTTCTTCATCGAGATAAGCCGACATGTCTTCTCTGTTATCGACTATTTTAAACTCAAGCAGCGCCGTCTTCCCTATGAGGTCTATTGCCCTCTCGGGATCCTTCACTCCCGGCAGCTGCACTACAATCCACTTTTCTCCCTGTGTTGTAATATGCGCTTCCGAAACTCCAAACTGGTCAATTCGGTTTGTGATTATCTCTTTTGCGCGTTTCATCGCATCGCCTTTTTTCATGCCTTCGGCAACCTTATCAAGCTCAACCTCCAGGACGAGATGCATCCCCCCTCGCAGGTCCAGTCCCAGTTTTAATATTTTTCCAAGCATTTTATCTTTCTGTTTTTCCAGCATGTCCCTTTCTTCCTGCGGCTTACCGTACCACACGTACGTGGGATAAAGGTAAAAGAGCGCCGCAACAACAACCGCTATACAAAGAAAGACCCTGAATTGCATGGATTTTTGCATAATATGCTCCTCCAGAATAAACTTATAATCATGCCCCTCGCGATTAATTCACCGCTATGAGGTAGGCTTGGTGCGTATAAAACACCATTTAAACTTTTTCGGTTTTATCTGCTACTGCTGTTTTCTGCTCAGGCTGTGAAAGCGCCGATATGGAACTTTTCGATACCATCACCTTAACGTCCCTTGCTATCTCAACCTCCACAACATTTCCTTTAAGCGACGAAACGGTAGCTTGTAATCCACCTGACGTAACAACCTTGTCCCCGCGCTTCAGGACATTCAGCATCTTCTGATGGTCCTTCATCTTTTTCTGCTGAGGACGTATCAACAGGAAATAAAAAACGACGAAAATCAGTATCAGTGGCAGGAAATTCTCTAATCCTCCCGCCCTTCCTTGTGGAGCGCAGGTTGCTGCCGGCGCCGCCATTGCAACATTAAGTAAAATCATTCTCCGGTTCTCCTTTTCTGTATTTTTTGAAAAACTCTTTTTTTGCGCTTTCATAAGAGTCATTCATGATGCTTCTTCTTATACTTAATATTAATTCTATCATAAAATGTATATTATGTAAAGAATTTAATCTCAATGCCAGTAATTCCCCCGACCTGAACAGGTGTGAAAGATAAGCCCTGCTGAAGTTCCTGCACCCGTAACAGTCACATTCAGGGTCAAGCGGGTTAAAGTCATTCCTGTGCCTTGCATTCATGATATTAACCTTCCCGCGGCTGGTAAACAACTGCCCGTTCCTGCCGTTTCTCGTGGGTATAACGCAATCAAACATGTCTACCCCCATCTCCACGTAATCCCATATCTCCTCGGGAGTGCCCACCCCCATCAGGTACCGCGGCTTATCCTCGGGCATCAGGGGCAATAAATCACTTAGTATCTTATTTGCAATTTCACGCGGCTCCCCAACGCTCAACCCGCCAACAGCGTAACCGTCAAACCCAATCTCAACTGTTTTATTTAAACTTTCCTCCCGAAGGTCACCGTACATCCCGCCCTGGACTATCCCAAAAAGCATCTGGTTATTATTGTTATTCTTTGCAAATTGTTCCCTGCATCTTTGGGCCCAGCGCAGAGATAAATTCATGGAGTTGGAGGCATATTCCCTGTCACACGGATATTTAATGCACTCGTCAAAACACATTGCTATATCAACACCAAGGCCGTTCTGAATGTCTATAACCGTCTCAGGTGTAAACAGGTGCTTTGAACCGTCAAAATGAGACTTGAATTCAACCCCTTCTTCCTTAATTTTTCTTATATCGGAAAGGCTGAAAACCTGGTAGCCCCCGCTGTCGGAAAGAATCGGCCTGTCCCATCCCATAAATTTATGCAAACCACCGGCTTGCCTTATTATTTCAATACCCGGTCGCAGGTACAGGTGATACGCATTACCGAGTATTATTTCAGCTCCGCTGTCGGTGAGTTCCTCCGGGGAAAGCCCCTTCACTGTTCCCTGTGTGCCCACTGGCATAAAAACGGGAGTCTTAAACGTCCCATGCGCCGTCTTTACCTCACCTGTCCGCGAAGCATTATCTTTGCATTTTTTCTTTATATTAAATGACATAATTTTATGATTATACTTTTATTATAATAATTTTCAATAGAAATAAAAATGTCAGGTAACGAGGAATAAGTTGATTGGTTATTTACAAGTGGAGAGGGGATGGTTCTCAGCTGTAAAATGCCATCCAATTCTAACACACTATTGTCATCGAAATATGATACACCTTACTATGCTTACACTATATATTTTCCAGTTTTCGGTTACATTTCCTGCTAAATCTGTGGTATTTTTCGATTACAATTTACAATCTTAAGGGAATAACCTAATTTACTCAGAACCTGCATTATCGTTGAAAAACGCGGGTCTGAACGGTCTGATAATGCCCGGTATAAATTCTCCCTGTTTAACCCTGTTTCTTTTGCAAGCCTGGTAAATCCCCCATGTACTCTTGCAGCAACTGAAAGTGAAGCAAGAAATGCTTTTTCATCCCCGTCTTTTTGATATTCCGCAAGGGCAACTTCTATGTATTTTTTCAGTTCACTGGAATGTTTTTTAAAATATTCAATTTCAAAATTGTCAAAAGTTCTGAGTTTTCTTCTGTTCATAATAGTCCTCCCTATATTCTAAAGCTTTTTGTATATCCTTCTCTTGCGTGCTCTTATCACCCCCTACAAGCAGAATCACTAAAGTATTTTCGTCTTCAGTTAAATAAACTCTGTAACCTTTCCCAAAATTATACTTAATTTCAATAAGACCTCTAAACCTTTTATGATTACCGTAATTCCCGTTTTCAATACGCCTTATTCTTGCTTGTATACGATAACGTGTCGTTTTATTTTTTAATGACAAAAGCCAGTCTGTAAAAGGTTCTCTGTTACATTGGTCTTTGTAAAGTATAACCGTTTTTGTCATATTATATGTTCCTTATACTATTGTAGCTTATAAACTACAGTTTGTCAAGGATTATTTTTGTAAAATGTCATCCAATTCTTACACACTATCGTCATCAAAGTATGATACACCTTACTATGCTTACACTATATATGTTCCGGTTTTCGGTTACATTTTCTGCTAAATCTGTGGTACTTTTTGATTACAGTTTACATCTGACGACAAAACGGGTTTATTGACCACAAATAAAAAAGACGCTCAAGGGATTTTAAATCCCTGGCGTCTGCCAATTCCGCCACTCCGGCCACGTGGCTAAAAAGATTTACATCAAAATGTTACGGTGTTATATCCTAATTCCCTTTACAGAAACAATTCATTTCCATTCATTGTCAATGGATATAAAATTAGAGCTTCTTATAAACATCTCCTCTTGGTAAAATAATCAATACACCTGCTTTTTTATTATTAACATCTATTTCATAAATTATTCTCAATCCATCTGTAGTATATCTAAACATACCTTTTTGCCCTTTCAACCTTTTTATCTTCCCAGGGTAATAAAAAGGATTATTTTCCAACTGCCTGAAGCACTTTTCAAGGATTTTAGATGTTTTATTATCTGCCTTTCTATAATACTTCTCTGTTTGAGATTGAAGTATTACTTTAAACCTATCCACGTTTTATTTTTCTCCAGTTAAGACCTTTACCTGCATGAAAAGATTTACGTCCCTTTTCAATCAAAACCATATCTTCTGATGTGAACTCTTCTTCAATCTTTTCTAAAACTGATTCTCTTACCAGCTCAGAAACTGATTTATATTTCTTTGCAGCAACCTTTTTCATGTTCTCGTAAAGCTCTGATGGCAGGTGAATCAAAAACGTTTTATCCATAGATTTCATTCTCATTTTAAAACCTCCTTTATAATAAGTATATCATAATGATATATGTTTGTCAAATCTCTTTTAACAATCTACCATTCAAAAGTTAAAAGTGAACTCTTTTTAAGCGATTTAACTACTTGATACCGTTTCTTTTTTTATTTCTTTAAAAACAAACTTCCAAAAGTGTAATCAGCCTTTTTGGCGTGCCCTAATTTAAACCTGTTTTTCGTATCCAGGAAATCCCGGTTCCCTTCAGGGGATAGACCTGAGGCGCTTATTAATTCCTCCACATTTTCAGGAGTACTGAGAGGATTTTGTGTCGGCGCTTCCTGGCCGTAATCAAAAGTAATGACCATTTTTCCTCCCGGAACGAGTGAATCAGCCATTCTTCTCATCGCTTTTATCTGTCCCTTTTTATCCATATGCTCCACCACGCAGAAAGAAACCGCTAAATCAAACTTGCCCCAACTTTCAGGAACATCATTTTCACAAAGGTTCACAGTACTTCCCTTGAGTTCCCATTTCATTTTTTTTGATATTTTTTCTGTATGACTTACAAGTTTTTCATCAATATCCGCGCTTATTACCTTGCACCCTTTTTGGGCAAGGTAAAAAACCGGTAATGTGGCGGCGCCTCCCACGTCCAGGACTCTCATCCCTTTTTTTATCCCGGTGTATGCCAGCCCCCTGGCGTACTCCCATAACTTATACCAGCCGACGTAATAATTCCACCTCAGGTAACCGTTTATCGCAAAAGGTATTCCCCTGAGAAACAGCTTCCCCGCATAACTCTTTAATGCTTTTCTCATGGAAGCCACTTCAGGATTTAATAAATCCGACTTTTCCATGGTCTTGTTAAGAATAATCATTCCAGAAATAATCCTCTTAAACCTGTTTTCTCTTCGGTCTTTCTTTCAATGCTCATGTCCGTAATCAACAGTGATATTTCATTTGTAATCTCCACTGTACCTTCAATCAAATGCCCCCCCATGGCTTCCTTTTTTTCATTTCCCAGGCAGGCATGAACATGAAACTCATACCCGTCTTTGCTGTTGCAGATATTGCCAGTCAGAGAAATCATCTCATAAGCCTTCTCATAGTATTCAGAAACATAATCGCCCTTCTTCCTGAAGTAGCCCAACTTAAACTGTTTCAGTTGACCTATACCCGAAATGACCACTGCGGTCTTTACCTCGTACTTCCTGCAAACGTTTTTCAGTTCTTCAAAAATACTTTCACCCGGGAATAGTCTTATGATAATAAGGTTATCCTTCTTTTTGCTTTGCATATTATTTTCCTTTCCTAATCAAGTGATGAACATGGCGTCACCGTAGCTGTAGAACCTGTATTGATGTTTAAGAGCATGTTCGTATGCCTTTAAAACTTTTTCCCTTCCGGCAAAAGCGCTTACAAGCATGAGAAGGGTTGATTTCGGCAGGTGAAAATTGGTTATCAGGGCGTCAATAATCCTGAATTCATATCCCGGATAAATGAACTTGTCCGTATACCCCGAGCCCGCCTTTACCCTGCCCGATGAATCACCCAGCGTCTCAAGAGCGCGCGTGGTGGTGGTACCCACGGCAATCACCCTGCCGCGGTTTTCCCTTGCGCGGTTTATTTTTACCGCGCTTTCTTCTGAAAGTTCGTAGAACTCGCTTCCCATCTTATGTTTCGTTATGTCATTTTCCCTGACGGGCCTGAACGTGCCCCACCCGACATGAAGCGTAAGGGATATAATCTCAACGCCTTTATTGGCAATATCCTTAATGAGTTTTTCCGTAAAATGGAATCCCGCCGTAGGTGCCGCCACCGCCCCCTTCTTCCTGGAATATACCGTCTGGTACCACCCGCGATCCTCCTTTTTTTCCTCTCTCTTTATATAGGGAGGCAGGGGAACCTTGCCTATCTCCTCAAGTATCACGTCGAAATCGCCCGAATGCTTGAATTCCACAAGTGTCTTGCCGTTTGACTTCCCGATTACCTCCGCCCGGAGCAGGCCCTTTTCGAATATAATTTCAGTTCCTTCCCTCACCCTCCTTGCCGGTTTTACCAGGACTTCCCAGACATTACCCTCTTTTTCTTTAACCCGATTAAGAAGCAGTAAATCTATTGCCGCGCCCGTAACCCTCTTTTTCCCCGTAAGCCTTGCGGGTATGACCCTGGTATCGTTTACCACCAGTATATCGCCTTTCCTTAACAGGTTTACCACCTGGTGGAAGGTCTTATCACGGACACTGCCGTCATTCCTGTCCAAAAGCAACAATCTCGATGTATCCCTTGGAGAGACCGGTGACAATGCAATGCTTGATTGGGGAAGAATATAATTAAAATCCGATAAATTCATTAATACAGACCTCAGTTTTCAGGCATGGTAAACGGCAGCATGAGTCTTAATGTAGTGTTACTAACATAGCTTTACATA
>JAUXDE010000074.1 GCA_030618495.1 Clostridia bacterium | reverse complement strand
CGATGACGTTATCGTTTACAGGCTGGTCAAGCCCATGTTTTCCGCGGCAAAAACCCCGGATATATACCTGAGACACATAAGCAGTTTCAAGAAAAAACCGTTCCTGCCGAGCGGGGGTAGATACTGTACCTGCTGTCACACCTTTTCCTCAAAGTCAAAAAGCAGGAAAGTTAGCGTCCAGTGGAGGAACATGGTGGAGGGAGGCGCGGGTTTTACTGTGTACGACCGATTAACCGGGAAGGGTAAAAAGGTAGGGATCCCGCTTGGTGGAAGCACGTTTATGTGCTGGTCTCCTGACGCAACAAAACTTGTGATGACGGTAAAACAGAAATTGAGCACCCTGTTTCCCATAACACAGGAAACCCAGTACGCCTACAGTCCTACCGCTGATATAGCGGTTTACGATGCGAAGAATGATTCAATATCCCTGCTGCCCGGAGCAAGCAGCGCTGATTTACTTGAAAATTACCCGAGGTGGTCCACGGACGGGAAGACCATCGCGTTTTGCATGGACAGGAATAAAACGGCAGAAGAAGGCAGGTTTAAGCAGAAATATAATATACATCTCATCCCTTACAATGACGGCAATGGCGGCGAGCCCGTTCCGCTGAAAGGGGCGTCCTTTAACGGTAAAAGCAATTATTATCCGCGGTATTCCCCTGATGGAAAGTGGCTTTCTTTCTGCAGGTCAAATTACGGGTCGCTGATAAAACCCTCAAGCGACATATACCTCTACTCCCTGGAAGACGGCGCCGTTAAAAGGCTTGAATGCAATTACGCTAACGCGGCGGATTCATGGCATAGCTGGTCTTCAAACAGCAGGTGGCTGGTGTTTACTTCCAAGAGGGACGACGGGACATTTGCGAGACTGTATTTCACGGAAATAGATGAACAGGGTAAAAGTTCTCCCCCGGTTATGTTGCCGGACAGGAAATTTATTGCGAAGAGTTATAACGTGCCTGAATTCCAAAAGGAAGATCCAGGGATAAGTAGTAGCAAGTTATACAGAATACTAAACAGTAAAACCGTTAAACAGGCAAGAGAGATAAAGGTTGAATAGGTCTCTATGAAAAGGTATCTTTTACTTATATGCGTACTGCTCGGGTTTGCCGTTTATTTTAATTCACTGGGCAACCGCGCGTTCTTAACCGGCGATAATTCGATCGTAAACGTTCCGCTTGTGCAGGAATTAAGGAACACTCCCCTCATCTTCACAAGAGCCATCCTGCACTACAAGTCCCGGTACCAACCCCTGAGTTTTGCGGTTGTATCGCTCTTCCGGGCGATATCGGGCGGTAAGAGTACCATTGCCTGGAGAATACTGCAGATAACCCTTCATGCGGCAGGCGCGGCACTCTTGTTTTTATTGATATTCCTTGTTTTCAGGCAAAACCTTCCCGCGTTTATCGGCTCGGCGATATTTGCGGTCCATCCTCTATCAGCGCCTGTAGTAAATTCGGTTAACAGCATCAGTTTCCTGCTTGATGCTATTCTGCTATTAAGCGTTTCAATACTTGTGTTACTTGCCGTTAAAAGGAACAAACCGGTTTATTATGCCTTTAGTTTAGTGTTATTCATCTGCGGTCTTTTCAACTCCGATGCGGTTCTCTTCCTGCTCCCGGCTGTACTTCTAATTTTTCTTGTTTTGCTTGTATCCGGGGAAACAAGGCATTATTCACTGCGGATTCTGTTTCTGCTGGTTTCTTTTGTTTATATGGTTCTGTTTTTTAACAGGTATACTTCGGCCATAAAGCTGTATCCCATCACCTATTTCCCGGTGGATATATTTATATTAAAAAAATACCTGACCGACTTACTGGCTGCGTTAAGAACAATTATTTCCTTTTCGGGAAGATTTTTGTGGCCGTACAAGAACGGTCCGAACTGCTATCCGTTTGAAGAGTTAATGTGCATTCCCCTGATTATTTATTCTTTCCTTTTAGCGTTCTTGTGTTACCTGGGATTAAAAAAAATAAAAAAACACAAAAAAGTGTTCACAGTTATTGCGGTGGCAGTGATTGCCGTATACTTTTCGGCAACCATCATTGAAAACAAAAGATACCTGACCGATGTATCGTACTGGGAGTCACTACCTGTTAAGCAGGTAAGAGCCCAGCTTGCAAACAGTTATTACGAAGCCGGGGATTACTTCAATGCAAAGAAACATTTACTTTATCTTTCCCATAAGGGAACAATTGAAAACAAGGTGTACGCCACTTCACGCCTCGTGGAAACATATCACATGGCGGCTGAAAACGATATGGTGTTTTACTACCTGCTAAGCATTGCAAGGATTATGATAGAAAACGAGTACTTAATTGAAGGAGAAATGCGTTCCCTTCAACAATCATGGGAGGGGAGAGAAGCGGGTTTGCCGGTGATGACCAGGAAGAAAGTGCTTTGCAGGATGATTTTCTTTAATAGTTTTAGCAAGTATTTCCTGGATGCGAAGCTGTATGACTGGGCAGAATGTTTTTTATGTTTTTTGTGCATGTACAATCCGTATGATATTGACAATCTTATGAATATTGCCCGGACGATGATTTACAAGGGGTACTACAGGTCAGCAGAGATATATCTTAAGCAGGTTTTGAGGTTGGTTCCGGAGCATGCCGGAGCCCGCAATAAGACAGAGTATATAAACGGTATTCTCAGTGGAGAAAATACCCTCGCGGCTGTGGACGCGGAGAAGAATGAATGGAATGTTTCTGAAGAGGACAAGGCAATCATGAACAAATTACTGCTGTTTTATGAAGGCCCGGACCTGCCCGAGATAGAGAAGAAAGCGAAATATATTATCATGAATAATGTGTATGAAAAGATAAAGGATGAATATAAAAATATACTGAGGAACGACCCCGGTAACGGGTACTTCTGGCGTGAATTGAGGATAAAAAATGATGCTGAAAAAGAATGCAGCGAACTCCTGAAGCATTTCAAAGACAACAACATCAAAGAACCGGATTTCCTGCTTGACCCGAATACTGCAATAACTTATTACAACATTTCATGCGCCTGGTACGGAATATCCCGCAATGAAGATTCGGTCCGGTGCATATTAAAAGCCCTTAATGTCAAGCCGGATTACGTCGCTGCTCGTAATATGCTTGGCGTTTGTTACTCCATTCTGGGAATGTATGAGAGAGCTTTACGGGAATTCCAGACAGCATTGAAACTAAACCCCGGTTACACGGAAGCCAGGAACAATATAAAATATCTGATGAGTCTGGTAGTGCCGGGACAGACGGGAGTTATTAAAAGAGACAAACATAATAGATAACCGTAAAATACAGCAGAACCTTAATGAAAGGTTAGACTTTAATCCCGCTATTGAAAATAACCTGATAGTGTTGTTATAATAAATAAGAGAAGAGCAGGAAGAAATTAATTCTTTAAAGAGGATAAAATAATTGAAAAAAGTATTGATTGTTGATGATGATAAAACCATTCTGGGGCTATTGAAGGAAACGCTTGAAGATGGAGGATATGAAGTTGTTATCGCAGGGAATGGGATAGAAGGAATCAATAAAGTAAAAAAGGAAAAACCGGAATTAGTTATAGTCGATATAATGATGCCGCATATTAACGGATACCAGATGATATTTAAAATTATAAATGAAGAATTACTGGAAAAAATACCACCCTTTATAATCCTGACTGTACGGTCAAAGGAGCTTGATAAGGGTATTAGTGAAAAGATTGGCGCGCATGCTTATTTAACGAAACCTGTTAGTAGTGATGAATTGCTCAGCGTAGTAAAGAAATTATGTCCTGTCTGAGAATAGATGAAAATGGAGTCAGGTTCCATCCGGTTTTTCGGCGTGTGTAACAATTACCTTGACAGCTTTTTCAATAAGAGGTATGATAATTATAGATTTTACGTAATAAATAAATACATGTAAATACGGGGGAAGGAGCATCTTCGGGGGGAAAGATGTTTTTTCTATGAGGACATATTTTACCATGGGGAGGGGGTATATTGGATAAAATGTGTTACAGTAGAAGATTTTGGTATAGTAAGATGAATATCAGTTCATCTTCTTACTTCGTGGTTTTGGTCTTGTTTTTCTTTTCAGGCATGAGCGCGCTTATCCATCAGGTCGCATGGATACGCCTGCTTGACCCTGTTTTCGGTGTATCTGCCTTTGCCGTTGCCACTGTTCTTGCTTCATTCATGGGCGGTCTCGCTATAGGCTCATGTTGTTTTGGAAAAATCGCCGACAAAAAAAAGCATCCCATAAGAATATTTATTTTACTTGAAATAGGCATAGGAATTTACGGCCTGTTAATGCCTGCATTAACGGGGCTTGTCACCGTCTTTTATGCAAAATATGGCGGGAATATGAGCCTGGGCATCTATTCACTGAATGTCCTGCGTTTTTTCTCGTGTTCCCTTATCCTGGTAATACCTGCTGCTCTCATGGGCGGGACTATGCCTGTCCTGTTTAAATTTCTTACCGAAGAAGGCAATCTAGTAGGAAAAAATTCAGGCAACCTTTATTTCTTTAACAATTCCGGGGCGGTGGCAGGATGCCTGCTTGCAGGATTCTTTTTGATAAAAAAATTCGGCGTAACCAAGACCATAATGTTTTCTTCAGCGATAAATATCCTGATTGCACTTGTGGCGTTTTTCATGTTTGAGCTCGGCGTTCACGCCGACAGTCACGAACACATAACCGAAGGAGTTAACGTAAAAAAAACAAATCGCCTGTCATTACTGGTGCTGGCGCTTTTCGGGATTGATGGTTTTATTGCGCTGGTTTACGAAATCTCATGGATAAGGATACTCTGCGCCACAAGGCTGCTGAACACTGTATATTCCTTCGCATTGGTATCCGCGACGTTCATAACCGGACTTGCCATCGGCGGTTTCATAATCTCAAGGTTCGTTGACAGGATAAAGAACACCGTCTTTCTTTTTGCTATAGTAGAGCTTTTGATCGGGTTATCCGCAGTGGCGTCTTTGTATATTTTCAGGAACTCGAATTATTTAATCAGCAACCTGCTCCCGAGCATCACCGATGTCCCTATCGGAAGAACAACATATGAAGTAATATTTTCTTTCATGATAATGCTCGTTCCCACCATTTTGATGGGTTCGCTTTTCCCGCTCGTAAGCAGGATTTATTTATCAAACACGGAGAAAGCCTTCGGTAAAATAGGCGTAGTCGGTTTTTATGACACAATCGGCTCGGTGTTCGGCGCTTTTGCGGCGGGTTTTGTTTTCATAAGCCTGCTTGGCATGCAGGGAAGCATACTGGCAATGGCGTCAGTAAACATTTTACTCGGGATAATACTCCTGCTCGTTTCGGGCGGAAAAAACAAAATTCTGAAAATATCCATTCCCGCAGTTACGGTTATACTTTTTATCCTGATTTCCGCATACGTCTCCAAAAACTCCTTATTCTGGGTTAAGAAGTCCCCTTCCGAAGAACTCATTTATTACAAAGAGGACGCCATGGCAACCGTAGCCGTCACGAGAATGGATACGATTGAAGGAAAAAATCTTTTATTGAGGATAAACATTTGTGAAGTCGCCGGGACGGGCAATATGATAGAGACCGCGCAGAAAGCGCTGGCGCATATTCCGCTCTTAATATATGAATCAATGAACGGCCGACGCGCGGAAAGAATACTGCAGGTGGGATTTGGGAGCGGTGGGACAAGCTGGTCAGCATCGCTCCATAATCCGGTTGAAATTATATGCGTTGAACTGGTTCCGGGAGTGGTTGAAGCGGCAAAAGAAGTTTTTACGGAAATTAACCATAACATTTTCGACAAGCCGTTTTTTCACCTGGTAATTGAAGACTGCAGGAACTACCTCAGGAGAGATAAAACCAAAAACGATGTCATAATGACTGACTCAATACACCCCTTGTTTGCTGGTAACGCTTCTTTGTATACCAGGGATTACTTTGAATTATGCAGGGAAAGGTTATCGGAAACAGGGGTAATTGTCGTATGGCTGCCGATGTGGAAGCTTTCAACGGATGACTTTAAAATGGTGTTGAAAACGTTCCAATCGGTTTTCCCCCAATCAAGCGTCTGGTACTTGACGAACTGTATAAACAGGCAGGTGTACCTGATAGGGACAATCAGGGAAATTTCAATAGATAGGGAGGCATGGTTCAGGAACATCCTGGCAGTGAAAGAGGACCTTGAACAGGTAAACCTTGGCGATCCCTATAAACTGCTGGATTCACTCATTATGTCCAAGGATGAAATCAGGGAATATTGCGGTGATGCGCCTATAAATACGGAAGATATGCCGATACTTGAGTTTTCAGCGCCGTTGAGCGCTACACTTGACATTCAGACATGGAGGGACAATCTTCAGCAAATATCAAAATACAAGAAGAACGTTTACGGGTTTTTTGCCGCAAAAAGCCCGTCGTTCAAGCCAGCTGACAACGTAGCGCTTCAGAAGTACTCGGAGTCGTCGTCCGTCATAATAAAAGGCATATTAAAATACATAGAAATGGATTATGACGGTTCTTACTCGGACTTCATGAAAGCAGCTTCTATAAACCCGCGCGATAAGTCCATTGAAAACATCCTGAACTTAACAAAAATGTCTTCACTGAACCGGGATATCTCCATGGGTTACAAGTTCTTAAACAATAACTATATACGAAAAGCTGCCACCTTTTTTATGAAGGCTCTGGAGCTTGACCCTACAAGGTACAAAGCCCATGAAGGTATGGGTATTTTTTACCACGGAATAAGGTTATACGACAAGTCAATAGAGAGTTTTAAGAAGGCTACTTACCTCAATCCGGAGAGCTTTGAATCTCATTTCTTCCTTTCAAAAATTTACGCAGAAACCGGGAACAGAGAAGAAGCCATTAAAGAACTTGAAGAAATCATTAGGATGAACCACAGCGATCCGGAACCATATGCTATTATTAAACAAGTGTTTGAAAGAAACGGGATGGGGGGAGTGGCCGGAGAATTATTATCTCGTTTCTAAGCTATAACGGGTAATAAACCTACCAATTAGTAACAATTCCAAGGAAGAATAAATAATCAAATATAAAGGGATTATATGGTGGCGCGCGCTGTAAACTGTAATCGAAAATTGACTCTGTTATCTACAGATTGTAATTGAAAAATGACCCTACCCTATTAGCCAATACCATCTATAGGAATAAAACAGGGGGTTAAAATTGTATTACAATCCTGGGTCAAATTCTCATTACATTTCACACTCAGGCTATAGACAATGACTATTTTACTTGCAAAATATTATAATGTATGATAATATAATCATACAGACAAGAGGAGAACAAAATGACTAAAAGTGCAAAAAAGAAAGCAGATAAAGAGTTGAAAAAGGATATTAAGATAATAAAAGAATTATCTGGTTCTATTAAGGTAGACAAAAAAACATCTCAGAAAATAGCCGAAGAACACAACGGCAATTATTATGTCAAAAAACATTTATAGTTTCAAGTCAAAAGACCTTCCTGGAACTATCCTATTAGATTCATCATACATTTTAAATCTTACCGCAAGATTAACCGGTTGTCCTTCAAGCAATATTTCAGAATGTGAATATTTTGCAATTTCATTAAGGCAAAATAATTGTGAAATATATATAACTGATTGGGTTATTCAAGAAGTGCTTCAAAGAATTACAGGGATAAATATAAAACAAGCGTTTGAAAATATTATCCCCAAACGTCAAAGGGAACTTGACAGGATAATAAAAGGCAGACCAATCAAACCTATTGATTATTATAAGGTTTATCCTGACATAATGACTGACATATATCCGAAGTTAGAGAAAATATATAATAAGTTAATTTCATTATCTCGTTATAGAAAATTAGAAGAATCAAGTTTTGAAATAAGAAGGATGGTATTACACCTTATTAAAACAAATCAAATGCTTCCACCTGATGCTTATATTATAGCAACAGCATTAGTTAATAAAAAAGAAGCAATAGCAACTTGTGATAAAGATTTTAAACGTGTTTCCAGTCAAATAAAGATATATTTACCCAACAATATGATTTAATCCTATCATTCAGGTCATATTATACCCTATTCTTAGAAAACCTGTACCAGAACATACTTGAGCGTACCATGGTGTTTTCTGTCATGAAATTATGACCCGGTATTGTCATCTAATATTGCCCCACCCTGTTTATTTACCGACGATATCATTCATCAACTCCCGGTCATTTCCGGTAACAATTTGTGGAAAAAGGGGGTAATTTTGGATTACAGAATACAGGACTATTTATTGTCGACAAACAATTATTTATCATCTATAATCATAAATATTACTTGACAAATAGACAAGTATATGGTAATATAGTATTAAATAAAGGATAAAAGTTATTGATGAAAGAAATTGAGTTTTTTGTTCCCATAAGAGAAGATAAGTATATTGGGAATGGTAAATTACACCCATATACTAGATGGGAGTGGCTTGAAAAAGAATTGTATATTGCGTTTGAAGGATGGACAAAATCTCCGATGAATTACAATGGAGTATATAAAGATGAAGATACAAATGAAATGGTTCCAGATGAATCCAGAAAATATACTGTTGCTATTAAAGAAGGGGAAATAGTAGAAGTGAAAAAGTTACTTAAAAAAGTGGCAATGGAATTTAGGCAAAAGAGTATTTATCTATCAATTGCAGGTAAAGTAATATTTATAAAAAGGAGATAATAACATGAAAAATACAAACAATAAACTGAAAGATTCTCTAAAGTATAGAACACTTTCTGGTGAAGTGATTTCTCTAAATTCTTTATTAGAACCAGAAAAGCACTTCATAATAAACATTAAAAATGCTTATTCTAAAAAACCAAACTGGAATAAGTTTGCTACTTATTGGTTAAGTAGGATAAGAAAAG
>JAUXDE010000129.1 GCA_030618495.1 Clostridia bacterium | reverse complement strand
CCTGTGACTCGAAAAATAGATTATACTATTGATAAATGTATAAATAATACTTCGTAATATAAATTCATTTATAATTTGTTTTCAATGATTTTGCTTTTTCCAGGTCTTCATTCGTATTTATACTGAAAAAGGAACCAAGTTTCCTGTCGAACCGGGAAACTTCATCTTCCGTAATGTACTTAACCCTGACGCGGCTGAAAAATGACTTTACTCCCGTAACTTCCGCATCATTACCGTCAAGTTCCTTCTTTATAAAAGGCAGGCATCTTCTTGAATATATCCCATGCAGCGGTTCCACAAAACCCTTAATCCTGGGAACAATAACATCATTTTCACCTGTATTTTCCGTCATGTGCCTGATTAAATCCACGTTAAGAAAAGGCATGTCGCACCCCACCACAAAGTTATGGGGCTTATCGGAAGCGCTCAACCCTGAATAGATTCCCGCAAGAGGCCCCCTGTTCTTCACGACGTCTTCAACAAGCATCACGTCATAACGTTCATATCCCTGAGTATTGTTGGTAACAACAATAATTTTTGAAAATAACCCATTTAACTTACCGATAATTATTTCTATGACAGGCCTTCCATTAATCTCACAGAACGCCTTGGCTTTCTTCATCCTGCTGTTCTTTCCGCCTGCCAGTATTATCGCGTTAATCATGAATTCAATTATACAAAACTGGGGATTGACCGGTCAAGAGCCAAAAAAAAACCCTGTCTTAAAAAGACAGGGTTTTTCCAACTATATAAATTATTTTATAGTTTTGTCACGTTAGCTGCCTTCGGGCCTTTGTCAGACTCAACAACTTCGAATTCAACTTCCTGCCCTTCGGACAGTGATTTAAATCCATCTCCTGTAATTGCCTGAAAATGCACGAATACATCCCCCGAACCATCATCCTTCTCAATGAAACCATAACCTTTGGAATCATTGAACCACTTTACTTTTCCTTTCATACTTCTTTTCCTTCCTTTCTCTGCCATTACAGCAACATCATTTTCAACTACTTTACAACATTACTATTATACCAAATACAACCGGAATGTCAACTATTATTTTCTTTTTTGTCCATATAATTAATTTCGTAGCAAGCATATAATGAATGACAGAAATTACTTCCGTCTATAAAAACGATTACGTTCTTTTATTTAAATAAATCTTTTTGTTCTGGCATTGCATTATCTCCCTTTTATAAATAATTATAATTGACCTTTTTAATTATTTCAAGTAAAATAAATCAATATATGAAAAAAGAACTAATAATTGGAAATATTCATCTTGAAAACAATGTTGTCCTTGCCCCCCTTTCCGGCATCACGGACCTTCCGTTCCGCCTGATATGCAAGAAGTTCAACCCCGGCCTTGTCTGCACGGAAATGATATCCTCCCACGGCCTGGTAATTTCGGACAGGGAGGACACCAAGATATCCATAATCTCCGAAAAGGAACGGCCTGTAAGCGTACAGATATTCGGAAGCGATATTGACATTCTCGTTAAAGCCGCAATAAAGGTTGAAGCCGGCGGAGCGGATATACTTGACATTAATTTCGGTTGTCCCGCCAGGAAAGTCCTGAAGAGCAACAGCGGCAGCGCGGCGCTCAATGACCTGGACCTCATGAAAAGAATCGTAAGCGCCGTATCAAGTACCGTAGAAATACCGGTAACGGTGAAGATACGATCGGGAATTGACTCTAAAAACATCGTTGCGGCGCAGGCGGCGTTCGCCTGCCAGGAAGCGGGAGCCGTGGCGGTAACTATTCACCCCAGGACCACCTCGCAGATGTTCAGGGGCAGCGCCGACTGGGACGTAATCAGGCAGGTGAAGGAAGCGGTAAAAATCCCCGTGATAGGAAACGGCGACATAAAGAACGAGCTTGACGCCGAAAGGATGTTAGAAACCACGGGATGCGACGGCATCATGATAGGCAGGGCGGTATTCGGCGACCCCTGGGTATTGAAGAGGATAATCACCTATCTTGAAACCGGGAAAAAACTGCCCTTACCCTCTTACAAGGAAAAACTTGAAATACTACTTGAGCACGCGAGAATGATTACCGATTACAAGGGTGAAAAGGTGGGGTCTCTGCAGATGAGAAAATTCGCCTTATGGTACGTCAAGGGACTGCCCGATGCCGGCATCCTGCGGGAAAAACTCGTAAAATGCTCTACCTTTGAAGACTACCGCGCGTTCTATGAAAATTCAATTTCCGCTTACAAATAAATTATCCTTTATATAAAACCTCCACTTCAACTGCACAGCTTTTTTAATACCCACCCGCGTGGCACAGGTAATTCTAAATTGTTTCATTCCGCCGCCGTAAACCTTCATCTTATCCCCAACAGCGGTATTGTTCAGCGCTTTCGTAATACCAAGCGCCTGGCATAACTTCCCGGGGCCGTTTGCAAGGCTCACAAGCTGTTTCTGTGTTAATTCTTTCTTATTCCCCGCCCTGATGCCCCTCCGCTTTGCCATTGCGCCTATCCCCGTAAGAGGCTCGAGCGCGCGTACCAGGACGGCTCCGGGCCTGCCGTCCTCGCAAGTCATGTTAAGGCAGAAATAGTTTCCGTACACGAAGTACACGTAAAAAAAACCATGCGTGTCAAACATGATTGCCGACCTCGGCGTCCTCTTTGCCGCATGGCTTGCCTCGTCGGGGTACCCCCTGTACGCCTCCGTTTCCACTATCATGCCGGAAACATTGTCGTACTCAATTATCTTTCCCAGCAAATCCTTTGCTACCTTTACTGTATTCCTGTTGAAGAATTCCTTTGACAGCGATTTCATATTGAAGCACTACGAACCGAATTTTTTAACCGCAATGCAGTTCCCTTCCTCGTCATACCTCACACTGCTCAGCAATTTATTGCAACTCCAGATATCCTCTCTTCTTAACTTCCCGCTCTTGAAGTACTCCTTGCGGGAACCGTGCATCATGTTGTCCTTGAAGCTGGACTCAGACAGCAGGACGCCGCTCTCGTAATAGGTCCTGCAGGCGCCGTCCATCTTCCCGTCCCTGTAGCTGGTTTCAGCCTGAACCTTCCCGTTCTCATAAAATATTCTTCTTATCTCATTCTTTTCTGTCATATAACCTTCCTTAAAGCATCAACGCATCATACCCATTATACAAAAAAACAGCCGGGTGTTAAAGATATATTCTTACAATTATTTTACTTGACAATACTCACGCTTTGGTATAGACTTATACTAAATTAAAGAAAAATCAAAAAAGGAGGTAAGACATGAAAAAGTTGTTACTGTTGTTGTTTGTTGCAGTATTGGGATTTGGCATGACAGGCTGCGCCCTTCCGCCGGAGCTTGCAGGGGCTGGCGATGCTGCTGCCATGGCAATGGCGCTGGGTCAAATGTTTGGTGGAGACCCAATGAGCGGTTCAAGCGTAAGCGCAATGTCAACCGCCTGCGATTTGGGGCTGGATAGTGAATCCGATTCAGATGGCTGGTTTGACATGAGTACTGATACTTCAACTGTCTTTAAGATGCGTTACTTCATCGGTAATTCAACAGCTCCCGCCACCGGCACTATGATGGAAGTTTTTATGGAAGCAGGGTTGTCGGGAGGAATAACAGGTTACGGTTTCAGCATGTCCGGCACAAGCGCTGAAGGCAGTTTCGACATGACAATGGATTGTACTCTCACCGTCTCCGGGGAAACTGTCGCAATAACCGGTATGACCGGTACCATGTCGTTCACGGATGCGCAAACCGCCGAGACGGCAGATATTACATTCACCGGTTTAACGGTCAGCGCAGCTGGAGTAATCACGGCAGGCACCATCACGGGCACCTTTGGCGTATACGCGATTTCCCTGACTTACGCAGATGACGGGAGCGCCGAGGGCACCATAAAAGAAGCCGGTACCCCGGTTGCCACTCTTGCCTTCTCAGCTGACGGCACGACGGGCACGATGGTCTATAACGGGCAGACCTACGACATCGGCACGGGAGAAGCGCTTTAGGGTTAATCTTAAGACAGGTTTGATACAAATAAAAAGGGCGGGTTTTTTAACCCGCCTTTTTTTATTGATACCTATTCATTGCTGTCAGGAATATATTTTTTTGTAAACGTACTCCGCTATT
>JAUXDE010000088.1 GCA_030618495.1 Clostridia bacterium | reverse complement strand
TCCTGCCGTTCCATGTTCTTATATAGCAACCCGAATCGTATTCGGGTTCCTCAGGGCTCACTATGGTTTTCACCAGTTCACCCGCTATGGTATACACGCTCACTTCCACGGGACAGGTTTCCATAACTTCAAAAAATATTGTAGCATCTTCACCTATTATAGGATTAATTGACCTCTTGCCCTCTTCGTACGGAATATACACATTAAGCCTGACTTCCTCCCCAAGGATTGTGATACTGTTTGTTGAAAAACTTTTAGCTGTATAACCATTGTCATTATCCATTACCGTTACTTCCAGTATCAGGTGAGTTGCCGTGCGATGTCCATTTTTGATATCGTCCTTTATCTCAATGGTTCCCTCTATTGTTCCGTAGTTCCAGTCTATATCAATATCAACGTTAAACAAACTACTGCTGTTCCCGCTCCTGTACAGTTCGTAACCGGTTTGATCCATAATAACTATACTATCTATCGTCAGTTCCGGCTCATTGCCAACCGACATTCCGGTAACCACTATTGTATCGCCTGTCTTCACGCCATTCTGATCCCCGGGATTGTTCAGCGTAACTATCGGAGGCCCCGGAGGCGTAATATCGCTTTTCGTTAGAGCAATGATTGCGGTAGTCGTGCTGGTATGGACACCATCACCGTTATATCCTTTTATCGTGTACCAGTACGTTGTCCTGGCAAACACCGCTTTGTTATCTACATATATCACATGGGTATCGATACCGCGAGGCACGCCGGTGCTAAGCCATGTGAACGCTTCCACGACAGGAAACGTTGCCCTTGCAATACCGAAGTAGCTTCCCCCCTCGGGAACCCACCGCAGGTTAACACTGTGGTCTCCGGTTTCAAGAACGGTGAGACCCGTGGGTATTTTCGCCATCGTATATCTTGAATCCGAATTGGAATACTTCGGTTCCGGAACCTCAGACAGCAACACCCTCCTCGTGTACTGCGTATTGGAATCAAGTCCTGCCTGCGGAGGTTCTCCCTCTATCCAGAAAGTTGTACTTTGAGGTAAGCTTCCTGATTTGTTAATGGTTCCATCATACACGACATAGGAACAGGTCCCTTTCCTGCAATTATCCTGCCAGCTCCACATTATCGAGTAAGTTGACAGCGCCACTCCCTCAAAGTTAGTGGGCCTGTCCGTTGTCTCAAATATCTGAGCGGAACAGTAAGGACCGGTAGCGCCTTTAACGTCCCATGTCCTCGCCTTCCAGTAATAAGTTGTACCGAACTCAAGCGCGTTACCTCCGTAGGGAATACCCGTACTTTCCGAAGACATAACCTTTCCGGAATCCCAGAAATCGCCGGTATTTGAATTTATTTTCGTTACCGCCGATGAAACAAGAATCTGATAAGCGCTCTGTCCGTCAACATAATCGGGATCGCTGAAGGTCCATGAAAACTCCAGCGTATCCGGTTCAATTTCTACCTGGAAATAATAGGTGGTGTTCGTCGGGGCGAAAGGAGTGCTGTTCCTTACGGAGAACCTTTGAGTAATACTGTACGATGAAGTCGTTAAGCCCACATCCCAGCATCTTACCTTCCAGTAATACGTGCAGTTCCCGCTCAGCGAAGAACCCGCATAAAAAGTATATGATGATGAGCTAAGCTCATAACAGTCCCACATATCACCCGTATCGGCGTCCAGCGCCGCGGAAGAACTTGCAACAATTACCCGGTACGCGGATTGACTGCTGAAAGTCCATGAAAACTCAGGAGTACGGTTAATTATATTTTCGGGATTAACTTCGCCTTCACAAAGAAGATTACGCGGTACGTCACCCGGCAATAAATTCAGTTCACCAAAACCGTAAATATTATCTATTCCTTCCACCCCGCAGTCTATTGCATTAGTGAACAGTTTTGATTCAATATCATCAGCGCTATAATCGGGGAACATTGAAAGAATCAGCGCCGCGGCTCCCGCAACGTGCGGCGCCGACGCAGAAGTTCCCCAAAAACCGCCCGGGCCGTAAACATCGGATGTCACGCCATCGGGCCCGCACATGTCGGGTTTAATCCTGCTATCCTTGGTCGGCCCCTGAGAACTGAAATCCTCAATCGGGCCGCTGCTTACCCAGTTATCATAATGAATTGCACCAACTGTAAGAACCTTTTCGGAATCAGCAGGCTCAACTATTGAACCTGCCGGGTTACATGTTGAACTTTCTTCGAAATCATGATTAACGCTGTGAAGTTCAATAAAAGTGTCTTCCGCCAGCCCCATACAGTTACATATATAAATAGTGTATTCATCTGTTGTGCTGGCAACATGCGTAATACTCTCGTTTGGACTGAACCCCGCTCCCACCTGTATTTCAGTGGAATCCGCGACCCAACCATCACTATCAAACAGAAACAGGTCATAGTTCTGATCACAGTAATTCCAGGAGGTGGTGTTCCAGCGAAGTTCCAGTTCAATTATATCTCCGCTGGTCACAGCTATATTCACTATAGGATCCAAAACATCCCAGTCAGTGGTTCCGTTTGACAATGCCCCGGAATAAAGCACCTGGGAATCACCCTGCCAATGGCGATTTGCCTGATTCCCCGCAGAATTTACCCACAGGATACCCGCATTCCTTGCATCATCAGCTATACCGCAGACGACCCCGGTTCCATCCCCCGGTCCGGAACATATCCACCCCAAGGAACAGCTGATGATATCGATGTTATTGCTCTTGCAATAATCCTTTGCGTTACCCAGCTGAATGTCATCGTATATCCTTAAGAGATGAAGTTCTGCGTCAGGAGCCATATCGTATACTATCTCCGCGCAGGCTGTCCCGTGAGATGAAATGTCAACAGCAAAACCGTCAAACGTGGAAAAAATGACACTGTAGGGCAGGTCACCGCTTGCTTGCGAATCACCCAGTCCGCCAAACCCCATATCAATAACCGCAATCTTTATACATGAACCCGTAAAGTTCAAATTATGAAAATCAGACGCCCCGGTCAGCAGAACACCCTCGCTCTTCACTTCAAGCGGTCTGGCTTTATGAGACAACCGCACACGTTTGACTTCAGCCACCTCATTAGCAATCTGCTCAATTTTATCTATGGGGACTTCCACCTCCAGCAGGTGCCTGTACCTGCCGATAACTCTTACACCCATGGTTTTCAGGATACCCTGGCCTATGGTCTTGCCTGGTTCCAGCACAAGGACCACTTTAACCATGTCCCCCTTTACAGGCAACAACCTCTTGCGTGAAAAATTTCTTGCCCCTTCCCTTCCCCTGCTGGAATGTTCTTTTACTAACTGACCCAATACACTTTGTATTTTGGGATTGTGGATTCCTTCCTTCTTTGGGACAGACAAAATAATGTCTGCAGATGCTGTGGAAATAGAAAGCGACAAGTAAACAAACAAGAATAACTTAAAAAAAGCTTTTATTTTCATAAGATGATAATAACCTTAAATACTATGTAAATTTATTAATAATGTTTTATATAGATATATTTAACCTCTACATATAAATTATATCATAAATACTCAAATAGTCAACCGATTTTTGCATTAATTTTTTACATTAGGAAGCGTTTATTGAATGGTTAAAAATGGTAGCGCATACGGGATTCGAACCCGTGATCTTTGCCTTGAGAGGGCAATGTCCTAAACCACTAGACGAATGCGCCATTTACGTCAGTATATCAACTTATTGTTTCAAAATCAAGAAAATTACCTTTTCAGCGTCTTTTTGTTCCCCGGAAATCACGGCAGTGATACAGGCTGAAAGTGCGCACCTTCTTTCCTGCCCTGTAAATTGGTATTTCTTTCAGCAATTTTATCGACTTGAACCTGTATATATTTTTAGGAGGATAAAAACATCCCGAATGGGTAACATAAAGAGCGTCTTTTCCCATCAGTTCTTTTTCTTTTTGCCAGAAGTTAAATGCTGTAACCCGCCCCGGATGTAAAACATATACCTCTTTTCTAACCGCAAAACTCAACTGTCCGCCCGTTTCATAACGAGCGCATAAGAGGAAGCTTTCATCCGGCAGGGTTGAGTAAATCTTTGTTGTCTGTTTTCCAACTTCACTCCATCCATGAACATCATTCGTCGGGTCCTTTTTGATACTGAAAAAGGGATAGATTACCTGGCCGGCGAAAACCGTTATTATGACAACACTTAAGACGATATTGGTTACAAGAACCTTGTTTTTATTCCTGGATTTAATTATTGCCGGGATAGCTATCAATCCGCCCACGTAGCCAAATACCGGCCAGTGCGACAGGGCATCCGTATAAAACGTGGATAGTGAAAACCCCGCAACCAGCGGGAAAGACATGAAAAATAAATACCTGGAAATCCAGTCCTTATTCTTAAAACCTTTCAAGAAAAGCAAGAAAAATGAAATCCAGCAGTAAATATATGCAACAGGCGATATATGCACCATCTGTGATACAATAAACCGTAAAAAGCGGCCAGCCGAAAAATATACATTGTGCCTTGAAACCAGATGAAAGGTAAAAGACACCCAATCATTCCGGGCATTCCATACCAGTACGGGAGCAAATATTACAACCATTAATAGAAATGAAATGTAGGGTTCTTTTTTCTTCAGCCACCAGCGGTTTTCATTTGAAAATATCAGGTATAAAAATACTGCCGCCGGCAAAAAGAATATACTATACTTTGTAATAGCGCCCAGTCCTGCTGCAATACCCGCCCAGTACCAGTAAAAATGTTTCCTGCTCTTCAACGCCCGGAATACCGCATAAAGCGTTATCACCCAGAAAAAAGACAGAATTGCATCAGGGGTAAGCACTGACCCGCCCAAAAAGAACAAGGGTGTAAAAAGCACGGTTACGGTTCCCCATAGAGCATCCCTGGCGGAAAACATCTCTTTTGCCCAGGCATACAATATGACCGTAAAGGACGTAATGAATAATAACCCTACAAGATGAATTGTAAAAGGACTGCTGCCAAGAACTCCGGTAAAAACTCTTATAACCCAGGCAATCATCGGTGGGTGGTCATAATAACTCAGGGATGGATGCCTGCTCCATACCCAGTAATACGCTTCATCGTTTATTAAACCTATAAAAGCTATTATTACAAGGCGAATTGCTGTTACGGATGACAGGATTATTATAAATCTTTTTTTCATATTTTGGTGTGTTGTTTCTAACATATCTTTACCTTTGCTGGAAGCATTTTGCTTCAAAGTCAAGAAACGAGGAGCGCGGTGTATCCACTGCGATACATAAGCGACGAGCAACGCAGACTATGGACAAAAGGCGACAGCCCTACGGAAAGGGCTCTCTTTGAGCGGCTTCTTCGTCTTTCCTTGAACCCATCTCAAAGCCTGCCCTTCAAATGTAAAGCTATGTTAGAAACACCACACTATTATTATACAATATTATTAAATATATTCAAGAAAATGAAAAAAAAAGGAAAAAAAAGCAGGTAGCGCCCTTTTTTCTTACTTGACAAATACCAAAACGTTTAATATTATTGTTCTATAATGGCAAGAAAAAGCGAAAAAAACAAGAGTGCGGTAAACCTGGGAGAAATAGTTGCCCGTAATATTAATAAAATAGAAAAGTCCGAAAAAGAGCAAAAGAAAAAAATAATAACTGAAAATAAAAAGCTTAAAAAAACAATAACCCTGCTGAAAAATAAATTAGAAAAGAAATCCGTTGATTTGCCCGTTACTGAATCCGGTTACAGCAGTAGTGTTAATAAATTAATAAAGGAAACCGCAATGCAAGCGATAATAAATATAAAAAAAGACTATAAACGCAAGGAATGCGGCCTTGAAAATGAAATGAACAAGTTAATAGAATCATTGAAAAAGGAGAAAGGGCTGCTTGATGAAGAAAAACGGTCACTTGAAAAAGAAATAATTAAGTTCCGTGATGACACGAAAAAACAAAAAGCGGACATCCAGACAATAAAGAACGGGTTGACCGAGAAAATCAGGGCAGAAGAACATGCCCTGAGGGAAAAATTACTTGAGGAAAAGGAACAATCCTTGGTTGAGCAGGAAAAGAAGTATCTTGAAAACCTGATTAAAAACTTGGAAACGGAGAGTTAAATGAATATCATGCTATACATATCAATAATATCGTTAATATTATTATCAATTACAATAATTTATCTTTTATTGCGTTTTATCCCGTCAAAATTAAAATTTCAGGAATCCGGCCAGTCCAAGCGGTTCAGGGAAATTCTTGAAAGAGAAAAAAACATTCTTAACATCATGGAAGAACTCGTTATAAAAAAACAACCCTCTTCGGCAGAAGAAGTTAAGAAGTTTCATGAGCAGTGGATGGTACTTGCGAAACTCCTGGAAAACCAGGTACAAAGCGAAAGAACAGATAAACTCACAATACAAACGCCTGAAGGCCTACGGGTAATAACGGATATAAATCCGCAAATAAGGATACGCGCAGAATCAGTGGAAACAATAGAATCCGTCTTCAAGGATTCAAAACTTGCCCCTGAAATGCTTAAACCTTTTCTCAACGACCCCAACAACAGGGTGAGGGCTAATGCCGCAAAAGCAATTTACCCGTATAGCCCCAAACTGTCTATTGATACGCTGCAACAAATGATTAAAAGCACTGACAAGTGGATGAGGTTAAGCGCTGCATGGGCTCTTGGTGAGATAGGCACATCAGAAACCGGGGAAATGCTGCAGTTGCTGCTGGATGACCCCGATGAGGCCGTAAAGAACACGGTGCGCCAATCGGTACAGAAAATCTTAAAAAAGAAATAATATTTTATTTATGCACGGGCTCTTTTAACCAGTCCCAGAATTTTTTCGTAACATTCTTTCCGGTTTTTCCCGCGGTCTTTTTTTCCTTCTTAACTTTTTTCTTTTTCTCCCCTTTTTCTTTCTTCTTTTTTTCTTTTTTCGCGTTAGTTTTATCTTTAATTTCTATGGGTGGTTTTGGTTTTTCGTCATTTTTCTTTTTGGCGGCCTTCGGTTTTGCCTGAACCTGCGCCTTTACCCCGGGTTTTGCCTGCGTTTTCGGCGGCACAAGGCTTATCTTGCGCGGCTCAAGCCTTAACTTGATTTTCTTTTCACCATTCCCGGCTTCAGTTTCTACGGGTTCTTCCTGCTGCGCTTTTTCCGGTTCCGGTTGAAGCGATTCCTTTTTTACAGTACCTGCTTCCGGATTAGCTGCCCCCATTTCAGGCACAGTCGTTTCCTGTTCTGCCCTTCGACTTTGTCCTTCGGCCGAAGTGCTCAGAACCTGCGGCCCAGGAGCGGCTTCGCCGGCTTCCGGCTTCACTTCACCCTTCTTGTCTTCGGAAACCGGCTTAACTGTTTCTGTTTTCTCACCGACAATCTCCGATGTTTCCGAAACCTTGCTTGATTTGGTTTTATCTTCCTCCATTTTTTGCTTGAGCGACTTGATTTCTTCCTGTTTCTTTTTCATGGAATC
>JAUXDE010000134.1 GCA_030618495.1 Clostridia bacterium | reverse complement strand
TATATGGTATATGTCAAGAAAATAATATAGAATTCTTTGTGGCAAGGGATAGTATTCGCATAGGGTTATATTATTATTTTATTCCTAAGGTTCTTTCTTGCCCTGAAGAGAAGGAACTTAACAGAAGGTACCGACCGGCGAAGAATTATTGATATTTCATCGTAGGACTTATCTTCAAACACATTGAGGATTATTGCCGCCCTCTGTATATCCGACAGGGAAGACAATGCAGAATGAATTTTCTTGCTGATTTCTTCCACCTCTGCGGAAACATCGGGTGTGGGATGGGTTTTGTCAGGAATTTCTCTGTTCAGTTCCCCTTCCTTTGTTTCAACGGTCTTATCCGGGGAAACGGTCAATCTTTTTCTGCTATCTTTAGCATAATTTATACTTAGGTTTATAGCAATCCTGTAGAGCCATGTTGAGAACTTCGCTGTTGGTTGGTACCTGTCTTTTGCCTTATAAACCCTTAAGAACGTTTCCTGGGCCAGGTCTTCCGCGTCTTCGCTTGAACCCGTAAACCGGTAAACAAAGTTAATTAAATGGGTTTTATGCCTGTCCACCAGTTTCTCAAAAGCAGACATGTCGCCTTTTTTAAACTTAAGCATTAATCCTGCATCTTCATCATGCACAGTTTTTCCCATGGAACTCATTTATAAACCCGCTATCCCCCGCGTTAACTCCGGCTCATTTGTTTACTTACTCTTCCCGACAATTTCATTGATACGCGGTTTTTTCCCAGGATTTTGCTGCGGTACATCAAACTGTCAGCCCTTTTTATCAATGTGCCTGCGGTATCACCCGGTTTTACCAGTGTAGCGCCTATAGAGATAGTAACCTTGACTACCCCTGAACCGACAGGCAGGGCAGATGCTGCGACAAGCAGATGAATCCTTCTGGCAACCTGGTACAGTTTATTCAATTTATCAACATTTGTCATGACCCCGATAAATTCCTCACCGCCCCACCTTCCTATAAAATCAAGTTGCCTGGCGCCTCCGGACAGGGTCTTTGCAACCATTTTAAGAACTTCATCGCCTACGTCGTGCCCGTAGGTATCGTTTACAGTCTTGAATCGATCAATGTCAATAAAAAGAATACCAAATGACCACTTGAACCTTTTAGCTTCTTCAATTCTTGTTTGTATGTTCATTTCAGTGTAGCGCCTGTTTCCCTGCCCCGTCAGACTGTCTATGAGGGATTCCCTGCGAAGCTGGCTGATTTTCTCAAGAGCCGCAATTCCCGGAGAATTATCCGTGGATGAGCTAACAGCGCCTATTATATTGTTTTTGGAATCTCTGATCGGAGCCGCCCGGACAAGCAGGGGCACTCGGTGCCCGTCCTTATGCAGGCAGGAATATTCATATTCTGATGCCTTACCCGTAATAATGGCTTTTTCCACTATACACTGTTTTTTGCATGCGTTTTTCCCATTCTTATCAATACATCTAATAACATTATCAGAACATTTTTTGCCGATAACTTCGACTTTATTATAACCCATAAGTTTTTCAGCCCCATGATTCCAATACCTGATTTTTCTTTCCATATCAATAAAATATACGCCGACATTCAATTCGTCCAGTATTTTACTGTATAAATCATTACTATACTTCATTTAAGGCTTCCTTCCTATAAAAGAATATTGGCAGGAGTTGAAACATCAGCATCAACAGCAGGGGTTATGTTTTACTTTGACAGCGGGGACATCGCCCGAATCCTGGATATTATTTCCGGCAGAACGTCCAGCACGTAATTAATATCCTCCTTCGTGTTGGACATACCGAGGCTGAACCGTATAGACCCCTGGGCGAGCGCGGGGTCAACCCCCATCGCCTTAAGAACATGGGATGCCGATAATGTGCCTGAAGTGCAGGCGGAACCGCTGGATACCGCAATGCCTTTTAAGTCGAGGTTAAGTATGATTGATTCGCCTTCAACCCATTCAAAACATATATTCAGGGTATTGGGAACCCTCTTCTCCGGGTGGCCCATCAGGTGCGTTTTTTCTATCCTGTCGCTGATTCCCTTTGAAAGCAAATCCCTGAGCCCGGTGAGCCGTACTGATTCTTTTTCCATTTTCTGTAGCGCAATTTCCAGGGCCATGCTTAAACCGACAATGGACGGCACGTTCTCGGTTCCCGCCCTGCGGTTCTTTTCATGATGGCCACCGAGAATTAAAGATTTTATCCTCGTGCCCTTCCTTAGATACAACACCCCTATCCCCTTGGGGCCGTAGAACTTATGGCCTGATAATGAAAGGGCGTCAACGTTCATCTTATCAACATCTACGGGGACCTTGCCAACCGCCTGAACAGCATCCGTGTGGAAAATTACATCTTTTTTCTTTGCTATTTTTCCAATCTCCCGTACGGGTTGAATAGTGCCTGTTTCATTGTTTGCTGTCATGATACTTATAAGAACCGTATCCTTTGTTATTGCGCCCTTAACATCATCCGGGTTAACCAGCCCGTATTTGTCAACGGGTAAATAAGTTACCCTGAAGCCTTCCTTTTTCATGTATTTACATGTATTAAGAACAGCGTGGTGTTCAACCGAAGATGTAATTATATGCTTCCCCCTGGTCTTGTTTGCAAGAGCTATACCCTTAATGGCAAGGTTATCCGCTTCAGTGCCGCTTCCGGTAAAGATTATCTCCTTCGGACTTGCGCCAATTAACCCGGCGACCTTTTCCCTTGCCTCCTCCATGGCGTTGTTCGCTAACTGCCCATACCGGTGCACGCTTGAAGGATTACCGTATTCTTCCCCGTAATACAACATCATTGCCTTAATCACTTCGGGATGAAGCGGCGTTGTGGCATTGTGGTCAAGATACACTTTTCTTGTTTTTTCCATTGGTATTTTTTTCCCTTTGATTCACTCCGTTCGCTCAGGATGTCATTTTTTAACTATATTACTATATAAAACGATGCAATAAATTGCAAATAAAATATAATATGGCAGCCGCGGGTTTTGGCCCGCAGCTACCAATCATCTGCAATAACTAAAAACGAGATTTCACTCCAAAATCTACTCTACGGGCCTTTCCTTCAATGGTTTAAAGCCATACCCCTCATCCGGACCCGGGATACCCGCAACAGGTTCAGAAAGCATGAAATCACCTTTCTTAATCCAGTCCTTAAGGGTTTGGGCTATCTCTTTTGCCTTGAAGTAACTGGATATTGCCGCTGTAGGGACATCCTTATTCTTAATATTTATTGTCCCGGTCTTTAACTGCTCGTAATTGACCTGGCCGATACTTCCGGGCTTGCCGTTTGGATAAGAATCACTGTAATCAACTATCTGCGCCCAGATATCTTTATCCTTAACAGCGGTATACTTACAGATTTCCTCATTCAGTATAGGAATAGGTATTCCCACACCGACTGAGAGCGTGACACCGTAACCCTGGAAGGTTGCGCCCCTTAACCATTCCGGTTTCATCTGTTTTAAGTCCCCTATGACTGCCAGCGTTCCGGCGGGTGACTGGGGAACGCCGTTCTCCCCGCGCTTCACTCCCGGGTTATGCTGGGTCCCCTGCCATGCCACGTAGCCGATACCGCCCCCGAGGAATATTCTCGTACCGATACCTACTGTCTTGTACAGCGGATCGTTAAGCAGAGGTGAAAGCTGACCGGCGCTGCAGTAATTGGCGTTACCGAGGTCGGGCTTTAACGCGCCCATGTAGGTGTATATAATTTTTTCCTTTGAAAGGTTTACCGCGCAGTTATAGTTCTGGTAAACGTTCCTTGGATTGAACAGCACTGC
>JAUXDE010000093.1 GCA_030618495.1 Clostridia bacterium | reverse complement strand
AGGGTACCGTCAAGGTCAAAGATAATGAGTTTAATTGTTTTCATGAGTTATATTACCTGAAGCGATTATACTTATTGATAGTGAAAAATCAAGAAAAACACAACAACGGAGGTTGTTTTCCTGTTATATTTTATGTATAATAACGGGTGTAGTGTTATTAACATAGCTTTACATATGAAGGGTCATAGATCCTGAGCGAAGCCGAAGGGCTGTCGTCTTTTATCCATCGTCGGCGTCACTCATCGTTCACATACGTACAGTATTCTCACTCTTCGTTCCTTGACACTGAAGCAAAATACTTCCAGCATATGTAAAGATATGTTAGTAACACTACACTATGGAATTCAATAAAATGGCAATTAAGAAAAACACTATTCTTGATGCAATAGTCTACCTTACAGCAGGAATAATACTGCGGTTGTCCATGTCATTTATGCCGGGCTGGGTTACTGCCGTTGTCATGGTTATTGGAACCTTGATAATGATTTTTAAATTCAACCCGGAAATGATACTTCTTCTAATCATCCTGTCTGTGCCTTTTGAGGTCAGCCTGGATATCCTTGGTAAATTCACGGTATATACGACAGAGGCTCTTATTCTTATGAGTTGCCTTGCGTGGCTCGCGCTCCTGCCTTCAGGCAGGAAAATAAAATTGCCCGGAAAGAAACTAACTGTTAGCATATGCGTCTTCTTCGGGACGTTGTTACTCTCGTGGTTGTTTACAAAAGACCTGTCGGCAAGCGTAAAACAAACGGTACGCTGGGGAGAAGTGTTTTTTGTATACATCTTTGTCGTTAATTTCCTGAACGAAAAAACCAAAACAAAGTTCGTAGTATACTCCATCATAATAACGGGTTTGGTAACCGCATTTATCGGGATATATCAGTTCTTTGCCAGTGGTTTTGATTTTCGCGAAGTGGTAAGTTTATTTGGCTGTTATGACCCTTATGCAGGATACCTTGGGCTAATAGTAGTAATGACGCTTACCTTATTAGTCCATGAAAAATCAAGGCTTAAGAAACCCTGGTTCGGTATTATTTTTTCTGTACTGTTTCTCACTCAGGTGGCAACCTTTTCCCGGGGAGGATGGAGCGGCTTAATTATAGCTTTTTCCGTTCTGCTTATTTTGACTAAACCGAACATCAGAAAACGACTGGTTTATATTGGAATAGCAATGCTGACAGCCTATATTTTAGTTATGGCAGCCATGCCTTCATTCTTTAAACAGCCGGGCCTGCCCTCATTAAGCAAGACTGAAAGAATATTCAGCGCTTTATCAAATTATTCAGTCAGGGTCAGGTTTACCTACTGGAAAGCTGCTTTAAAATCAATAAAAGAATACCCGTTATTCGGAATAGGCGCCGGGAACTATCAATATGTCCATAAGAAGTACGGGGTTACATTAACATCAATTTCTAATGGCTGGTTCGGTGAAACAATAGTGAATCTTGAGGAGTTAAATCCCAATACCAATTACCGGGTTTCCTTGGAATACCGCGTGGAGCAGGGAGATACGGGTGATAATGATTTTCTTGAGCTCATTCAGTTTCAAGGCACCAGCAAGAGAGTGTTCCAAACTCATTATCCAAATGTAATTATTTTCAAGCATAATAGAAACTGGACTAAACTTGAGGGAACGCTGTTTACGGGTACATCACTGGAATCACTTTCCGACGTCAAGTTGCGCTGGGCGCATAACGAGAAGGCCGTAGTGCAGTTCAGGAATGTTAAACTGTTCCGCCAAACCGGCGAGGGTGAACTGCTTCCGGTGAAAGTAGACTATAATTATTTTCATCTTCACAACCTGTACCTTCAGCAGTTTGTGGAAACAGGCATAATCGGGCTGGCCGCACTGCTGTACCTGCTTTTAGCGCACTACGGGTTTATAATTAAAAACCTCCTGCAAGCCAAAAAGCTGTCAGTTGATAACACTGTCAGCGAAGAAGGCAATGATTACAGGTTTGTGATAGGGCTTGGCTGTCTGTGCGGTGTAACAGCATTCCTGGTCCACAGTTTTGTTGACATACTGTTTACACACAGTATAGGAGTATTGTTCGGTATTATTCTTGGAATTGCGGTTACCATGGGGAGTGAAATTACCAATAAACGCGCAAATTCTTCCGGGACGCTGCTTTAACAGTTACCATACGTTAGTTTTTTACTTGACACTAATATTTCTATATTATATTATTAAAGAATATATTATGTTTAAAAGAATAAAAGAAGATATAAAAACGGTTTTTGAAAAAGACCCTGCGGCAAGGAATTCAGTTGAAGTACTGCTTTTCTATCCCGGGTTGCATGCCCTGTGGTTTCACAGGATTGCGCACTATTTCTATGAAAAGAGGGAGTACACCTTTGCAAGGCTTGTTTCCCATATCAGCCGTTTGATTACCGGCATAGAAATACATCCGGGAGCGGTTATCGGCAGAAAATTCTTCATTGACCACGGCATGGGGGTAGTTATAGGCGAAACAACAGAGATAGGGGATAACTGCCTTATTTACCAGGGGGCTGTACTTGGGGGAACGTCCGCAGACAGAAAGAAAAGGCATCCAACCCTTAGAAACAACGTTGTGGTCGGCGCCGGGGCGACTCTTCTTGGAGCTATTGAAATAGGAGAAGGAAGCAGTATAGGGGCAGGTTCCGTGGTAGTAGGCGATGTTCCGCCGGGGTCAACAGTTGTAGGCATCCCCGGAAGGATTGGTATCGGGTTTGACAGGGAATCCATGAAAGCTCTTGAACACGCCAAACTCCCGGATCCTGTTTCAGACGCAATCCGCCTGGTTCTTAAGGAAAACGAGAAACTTGCGGAAAGAATAAAGAAATTGGAGTCGATGGAAGGGATAAACACCAGGATAGACGACTACCTTGAAGAAAAGAAAGAGGAAATATACAAAGAATTCAAGCACAGCACGGATGATTCCGTTGATGAAAAGAAATGAGGAACCTTACTGTTGTTCATTTCAAGCTTTACGGATTTTATCACCCTTAATGCAGGATGTGCAGACATAAACCTTTTTCTTTATTCCGTTTAGCAGAATATTTATTTTCTGAAGGTTAGGGTTGAATTTTCTTCTGGTTTTTCTATGGGAATGGCTGATATTGTTTCCACTCATTGCATTTTTTCCGCATATTGAACATATTCTGGACATTATATTTCCTCCTTAAATATTATCGGTTTCTATCAAGACCTGACTTTATAGCATAATTATTAAATGATTTCAAGAGAAAATAATAATTTGGATATGCCGGCGCAGTATATAAAGGGAGTTGGCCCGGTAAGGGCTGCCGTTCTCGAGAGGATTGGCGTCGAGACGGTGAATGACCTCCTGAATCATTTTCCTTTCAGGTATGAGGACAGGAGGAAGATGAAGTCCATACGGGGTATTATGGACAACGAGGAAACCAATATTTACGCGATGGTTACAAAACACAGGATAGTGCCTTTAAGAAGACGCAGGACGGCGCTTCTTAAAATCGTGTTGGAAGACGGCACGGGAAAAGCTGAAATGGTATGCTTTAACCAACCTTACCTTGCGGAAGCCCTCCCCGTAGGGACACAAATGATTGTTCACGGGAAGTTCAGGAAGAAGGGAACTGCGTTGCAGGTTTCCAACTTTGAGTATGAAAAACTTGCAGGTACGGATGAGGATTTAATCAGCACCAAGAGAATAGTGCCTATATACCCCGCAACTGAAGGACTTAACCAGCGCTTCCTGAGAACTATTATTAAAAGAGTTCTTGATGAAAACGCCGGTTCCTTCAGTGAAACCCTGTCGGACGACATCATCAGGAATCACTCCCTTGCGCCGTACTCCGAAGCAATAATGAATGTTCATTTCCCGCAATCGTTTGAATATATGGAAGAGGCAAGGGGAAGGTTGATATTTGAAGAGTTCTTTTACTGGGAACTCGGGATGGCGCTAAAAAAACTAAAAGTCAAGGAAGTTGAAAAGGAAAGGAAATACGAGGTAAAAAAAGTTCTCTTAAGCAGGTTCAGGGAAAACCTGGGATTTGAGTTTACAAAAGCGCAGAAGAGGGTCATTAACGAAGTATTTAACGACATGCTTTCGCCAAATCCCATGAACAGGCTGCTTCAGGGTGATGTGGGCAGCGGCAAGACGGTGGTTGCGATATCGGCCCTTCTTCTTGCCGTTGAAAACGGCTACCAGGCAGCCCTTATGGCTCCAACCGAAATACTTGCTGAACAGCACATGAACACGCTGGATAAACTGCTCTCTAATCTCGGATTGAAGGTAGAGCTGATAACAGGCAGGCAGACCCCGAAAACAAGAAAGGCAATACTTGAAAGAATCGAAGAAGGGAAAGCCGATATTGTAATAGGCACCCACGCATTGATAGAGGGGAAAGTAAAGTTCAGTAAACTGGGATTGGTTGTGATTGACGAACAACATAAGTTTGGAGTAATACAGAGGGCGAGGCTCAGAGAAAAGGGGAGCAGCCTGGACGTGCTCGTGATGACCGCAACGCCTATACCCAGGACTCTTGCCATGACGGTTTACGGAGACCTGGATGTATCAGTTATCGATGAAATGCCTCCGGGAAGGAAACCCGTAATAACAAATTCAATGAAGGACACTCTATGTTATGACTTTGTAATGAAAAAGGTCAAGGAAGGCAGCCAGGTATACATCGTCTATCCCCTGGTGAACGAATCTGACAAACTTGAGTTGAAATCCGTGGTGGAGATGGCTGAAAAACTGAAAAACACCTTATTCAAGAAAGCGCGGGTAGGCATACTGCACGGCCAGATGAAGTCCTCTGAAAAGGAATCAATAATGAAGAGGTTTCTCGATAAGGAAATAGACATACTGATAACAACGATAATAATTGAAGTCGGAATAGACATTCCCAATGCAAGCGTAATGGTGATTGAACACAGCGAAAGGTTCGGGCTGGCGACATTGCACCAGTTAAGGGGCAGGGTCGGCAGGGGCGCCGAACAGTCCTACTGTATTCTTCTTGGCAGGGCGTATTCCGCTGAATCCAGGCAAAGGAAAAAAGTCATGCTGTCAACCAATGACGGTTTCAGGATAGCGGAGGAGGACCTGAGGCTCAGGGGCTCGGGCGAGTTCTTCGGCACTGAACAGCACGGCTTGCCTGAACTGAAGCTCGCCAATATAGTGACAGACCATAAGATTCTGAATACCGCAAGGAAAGCGGCATTCGACCTGATAGAAGAGGACCCGGATATGGAGTTGGAGGAAAACCGTAATATCAGGAGTAAGTTTACAAAAAAGTACAAATCCCGTTTTGCGCTGGGCGATGTAGGTTAGAAATACAATAAAAAAAGGAGAGAGCATTATGGATAGAATAGCGGTTTACCCGGGAAGTTTTGACCCGGTAACGAACGGTCATGTTGATATTATCAGGAGGGC
Organism: Clostridia bacterium; assembly: GCA_030618495.1. Lineage (GTDB taxonomy): Bacteria > UBA6262 > WVXT01 > WVXT01 > JAUXBS01 > JAUXBS01. The sequence continues at coordinate 1,015 of JAUXDE010000093.1, read as the reverse complement.
AGTGAAGCTTTTCGACTCAGTACTAATTGCGGTAGTGGATAATCCTAACAAGAAACCGTTCTATTCAATAAAGGACAGGGTAGAGATGATGGAACTATCTACAAAGAAAATAAAAAATACATCGGTAACTCATTTCAACGGACTTCTCGTTCACTTCATGAAGGAGATGAAGGCAAAGATATTGATAAGAGGCCTTCGGGAAGTTTCGGACTTCGAGTACGAGTTCCAAATGGCTTTAATGAACAGGAAACTTTCTTCTACGGTTGAAACGGTATTTTTAATGCCCGCAGAATCGTACACGTACTTGAGTTCAAGCGTCGTAAGGGAAGTGGCAAGGCTGGGCGGTAATATCAAGGGGCTAGTGCCGAAGGAAATAAATAAATACATTATTAAGCTGAAAAAATAACATAAAACGAAAGGAGGAAAACATGACCAATCGAAAAAAAACTAAAGAAGAATATAAGATTTCCGGGGAGAAACTCTTAACGAAAGTAAAACAATTAATAAAAGAAGGTAACGTAAGAAAAATCACCATTAAGAATGAAAAAGACAAAGCAGTACTTATAATCCCCCTTACATGGGGAATCATAGGAACAGTATATGCACCGGTATTGGCTGCGGTAGGAGCGCTTGCCGCTGTTATAGGAAAGTGTACTATTTCAATTGAGAAAACTCAGCCAGCAAAGAAGAAAAAGAAGTGAAGTTAACCTGTAAAATGCAAACCAAAACTGGAACAATAAATGGCATGATTGCAGTATAAATCAGGAATAAAATGAGAAATACATATATGAACGCAGCAAAATACGATGACAATCGTGTGCCAGTATTCAATTACAATTTACACCCACAAGGAATGTATTCAGAAACCATGAAGTTGAGAGTCATCAGGGTTTATATTTATGCAGAAATGTCTATTAATAATTGACAATATGGTATAAATATAAACCTTTCGTGATTATGGGGGATAGCTCTAAGCAAAAACTCTTCTTTTTACAATTCATTAAATTAAAATCTT
>JAUXDE010000135.1 GCA_030618495.1 Clostridia bacterium | reverse complement strand
AAAGAGTATTGTAATTAGGTACGTGTCCCCATAATTGTAATTAGGTACGTGTCCCCATAATTATGTCCCCATAATTATTTCATTCAAGGCCTGCCCCATGTGAAATTATGAAAATAAATCAACCGGATAAGAACAATTTACCACGGCATATCGCAATTATTATGGACGGTAACGGCAGGTGGGCAAAAAAGAGAAAGTTGCCTAAAATACTCGGTCACAGGCAGGGCGTGAAAGCCGTGAAAAAAATTATCACCAAATGCGGCGAACTGGGCATAGAAGCGCTTACCCTGTATGCTTTTTCCACGGAGAACTGGAAACGTTCCTCAGTCGAAGTGAACGCGCTCATGAGTTTGTTGTCAAACACCATAAAAAAAGAAATAAGGGAGATGAAAGAAAAAAATATTAAACTGTTAATATCGGGCGATATAAAAATACTTAAACCTAAATTACAGAAACTGTTAAAGGATTCAATGGCTGAAACAGGAGATAATACAGGGCTTGTCCTTAATATTGCTTTAAATTACGGCGGCAGGCAGGAAATTACGCGCGCCTGCAGGGAAATAGCCGGGGAAGTTAAGAAGGACAGGATAAAAGTGAAGGATATTGATGAGGACATGATATCCGACCACCTGTTCACCGCGGGCTTGCCCGATCCGGATCTCTTGATAAGAACAAGCGGCGAATTGCGTATAAGTAATTTTATGCTGTATCAAATTGCTTACACGGAGATATGGGTAACTGATGTTCTGTGGCCGGATTTTAATGAGAATCACCTGCTTGAAGCCATCATGGATTATCAGAAACGAAGACGTCGTTTCGGGAACTCATCATGATTACAGACAAATTAAAAACAGCGGTAATAGCCGTTCCACTGATAATCCTGATTGTCAATTGGAGTTCGGTCAGTTTTTTTATCGCGGTTCTTGCGGTTATTACGCTGGGGCTTCTTGAATTTTATAAGTTAATGGAAGACAGGGGGTATTACGCCCAGAAAATAGCAGGCGTGATGTGCGGGTTGTGCCTGTCCCTTGCTATTTTTATTTTTGAAAGACGCGTGGATGTAAGGATAACAGGTGTTGTATTAACCGTGTTTCTCTTTTTGTTTTTTGTTCTTTCGCTTATAAGGGGTGATGCCTACGGGGGCATGGTTAATGTTTCCATGACCTTGCTGGGGATATTCTACGTTCCATGGACTATTTCTCATTCCATACTACTCAGGGACATGAGGCCTTACGGCAGGAGTTTTATTTATCTTTTGCTTTTTTCGATATGGTCAATAAATATGGTAATGAATTGGATGAGAAAAAAAACAACTGCTGAAAAAAGAAGAGCCAAAACCGGAGTAAACCCGTACGCGCGGTTTGCCGCGGCAACCGTTGCGGGTGTTGTGATTGTACTGGTATGGCAGAAGATACTGGGATTGGAATATTTCAGGATGTGGGCTGTAAACATGGAGTTTCTGTCTGTTTTTCATTCAATCATAATTGGATTGATTCTGGGAATAAGCAGCCAGGTTGGATGCATTATTAATTCCCTGATAAAAACAAACGTTGATACAAAGGACTCAGGAAAGTTGTTTCCCGGGCATGGAAGCATGCTGGATAACATATGCGGGTTTCAGTTCAGTATCCCTTTAATGTATTATTACGTTAGATTCATTGTTATTTAAAATCATGAAAATAAAAAAAATCATTATACTTGGTTCAACAGGTTCGATAGGAATAAATACGCTGGATGTGATAAGGGGGCTCGGAAGCAACTATGATGTTGTTGGTTTGAGCGCAGGTAGGAACATAGGTAGATTTATAAAGCAAATAAAGGAATTCAGTCCGAAAATTGTTGTGCTTGGCGATGAATCCAGAAAAAGAGAGTTTGAAAACAAATTGAAGTCAGTAAAACACAAGCCGTTAAAGGTCCTTTACGGTATGCAGGGTCTGATAACACTTGCCAGGTACAGGGGCGCGAATTTCCTGATTTCCGCGCTGGTGGGGTCTGTGGGGCTTATCCCGACGCTGGAGGCGATAAAGTCGGGAAAAGATATAGCGTTAGCCAACAAGGAGGCGCTTGTTGTCGCCGGTGATATAATCACTGAAAATGCCAGGAAATACGGCGTAAAAATACTGCCTCTTGACAGTGAGCACAGCGCTGTGTTCCAGTGCCTGCAGGGAGCTGATATTAGGAGTGTGAAAAAAATAATTCTTACGGCATCGGGCGGCCCGTTTTACAGGTATCCGGACAGCAGGTTAAGAAAGGTTTCGGTACAAGAGGCGCTGAATCATCCCACGTGGCAGATGGGCGAGAAGGTTACCGTTGATTCCGCAAACTTAATGAATAAGGGGCTGGAAATCATAGAAGCGCACCATCTTTTCGGCATGGATATAGACAAAATAGATGTCCTGATTCATGCGCAGTCCGTAATTCATTCATTGGTGGAATTCATTGACGGTTCAGTGCTTGCCCAGATGGGGATACCCGACATGCGCGTTCCCATACAGTATGCGCTTACTTACCCGGAAAGGAAATCAAGCAAATTAAGATGCTTAAGCCTGTCGGAGTACGGAAAACTGACTTTTGAAAAACCGGATTTCACTAAATTCCCATGCCTTGAACTGGCCCTCCGCGCTGCCGGGAAAGGGGGGACGATGCCCGTTGTCCTGAATGCCGCAAATGAGGTTGCGGTGCAAGCGTTTCTTTCCGGCAAGATAAGTTTTCCCGATATACCGGTGATAGTAAGGTCAATGATGGATAAGCATAAAATAACAAGGAAACCTTCCCTGGAAGTTATCCTTCAAACGGATAAAGAGACCAGGGATAAGGTATATAGTGTGTTATTAGAAAGGAAGGCTTAAAAAAATGAACATTTATGGTTTTCTTATCAAAGCGGCAGGGGTCGTAATTACATTCGGGGCTATTATATTTTTCCATGAACTGGGGCATTTCCTTGCCGCCAAGAGGATAGGAGTCAGGGTTGAAACTTTCTCGCTTGGTTTCGGTCCGGAATGGTTCGGTTTTACGAAGGGGAACACAAGATACAGGGTGTCCCTGTTTCCCCTGGGAGGGTACTGTAAGATGGCAGGCGAGAACGTAGGGAATGGAACTAAGGGTAAATCCGATGAATTCCTTTCTCAGAAATGGTGGAAAAGAATATTTATCGTTTTCGCGGGCCCTTTCATGAATTTCATCCTGGCATGGCTGATATTTACGTTAATGATGAGTTTTGCTGGGGTTGTGATTGTAAACAAGGATGCTGTTATAGGCGGTTTTCTTGAGGATTCGCCTGCCGGCAGTGCCGGTATAATGGTGGGTGATAAAGTAGTAGGCATAAATGATGAAAGCGTGAAGAACTGGGAACACATGGCGGGTATCATACACTCCTATGATAAAGAGGTTTTGAAGTTAAAAATCTTGAGGGAGGGCGAAGAAATTATAAAAAAAATATATCCCGTATATTACGAAGAGGAGAATAAAAAGCTAATCGGCATTACTCCTGAAATAACGATAGAAAAAAAGGGCATATTTGCCTCAATGTGGGGTTCGGCAGGGATGGTTCTGGAATACTCGGCTGCAATATTAAAGTCGGTATGGATGATGATAGCCGGTAAGATAAAACCCGAACTGGCAGGACCCATCGGTATTGTCGGAATAATCGCAAAAGCAACCGGTTCAGGCCTTTCATCGTTATTAATTCTCATAGCATCGATAAGTATAATGCTGGGGCTTGTAAATCTTTTTCCTAT
>JAUXDE010000010.1 GCA_030618495.1 Clostridia bacterium | reverse complement strand
CCGTTCTTCACCGGTTACAGGCCGCAGTTTTACTTCAGGACGACAGACGTGACGGGTACGTTGAACCTGCCGAAGGGCAGGGAGATGGTGATGCCCGGAGACCACGTGGAGATAACGGGAGAGCTGATAACGCCTATAGCGATGGAGAAAGAACTTAGGTTTGCAATCAGGGAGGGCGGACATACGATAGGCGCGGGTGTTGTTTCCGGTATAACGGAATGAAGGGTGAATCAATGCCAGGAGAAATAATTCGAATCAGGTTGAAGGCTTATGACCATAGGATGCTCGATCAATCGTTAACGGAAATTGTTGAAACAGCTACGAGGACGGGGGCAAAGATATCCGGACCGGTGCTGCTTCCGACAAGAATTCGGAAATATACGGTTTTAAAGTCCCCTCACGTAGATAAAAAGTCAAGGGAGCAGTTCGAGCGGAGGGTTCATAAGAGGTTAATTGATATTTTAAAACCCACGCCCGAGACGGTGGATGCGTTAATGAAGCTGAACCTGCCGGCAGGCGTAGATGTGGAAATAAAACTTTAATTATTGGTGTAAAAAATGATAAATACAATTTTTGGAACGAAATTAGGCATGACGCAGGTTTTTAACGATTCAGGTGACGTGGTTCCTGTTACCGTCATAGAAATAAAACCCTGTGTAGTGCTGCAGAAGAAGACCATTTCCAGGGATGGGTATAATGCGGTTCAACTGGGTTATGGCGAAAAAAAGGAAAAACTAATAAATAAACCGTTGAAGAACCATTTAAAGAAAGCCAATGTATTATCAATCAGGCACATAAGGGAAGTAAGAGTGGAGAATCCTGATGAATATAAACTTGGAGACAAGGTCGGGATAAGTATGTTCAAAACAGGGGACTACGTTGATGTGAAAGGTCAATCGAGAGGTAAAGGGATGGCAGGGGGGATGAAACGGTGGAATTTTAGCGGCGGTCCAAAATCCCATGGATGCACCAACAAGAGAGGCCCCGGCGGGTTGAGCGCGAGCTCATATCCTTCGCGTGTTTTTAAGGGTACTCATATGGCGGGGCGCATGGGTAACGATGCGATAAAAGTTTTGAAACTGGAAGTAATTGATATAAGAGAAAAAGACAGTTTTATGTTAGTTAAAGGCGCGGTCCCGGGTTCAAAAAACAACTTTCTTGCCATATCGAAGACCAAAAGGCATGTGAAACCGAAGGTTGAAAAAAAGGAACCCGTCAAGAAAGCAACGAAGAAACAAATTAAGAGAGGTAAGTAATATTTATGCCTGAAATAGATATAATCAATGCCAGGGGTGAAAAAACCGGCAAGCTTCAGTTGGATGAAGTTGTGTTTAACGTTAAGGTGAATCCCGTGCTTGTTCACGAGGCGCTGGTTGCGCAGCTTGCGGGAAGGCACAGGGGCACAGCGTCTACAAAGACCAGGGGTGAAGTAAGGGGCGGCGGTGTCAAGCCATGGAGACAAAAAGGTACGGGAAGAGCAAGAGTCGGAAGTATCCGTTCTCCATTATGGAACCATGGAGGGATAACTTTTGGCCCGAGGCCTCGTTCCTACAAAACAGCTTTTCCAAGACGGAAAAGGAAGTGCGCCATCAGGCAGATATTAACGAATAAGCTGAAGGAAGGAAACCTTTTAATTATTGATTCGCTTGAGTTTAAAGAGCCAAAAACAAAATTTGCAAATAGGTTTCTAAAAGATATGCAGTTAGGCGCATATAAGACCCTTATTATAATCAAACAGGAAAATCCGGGTACGATGAGGGCTTTTTCAAACCTGGCGGATGCTAAGTTAATAGTTCTAAAAAACATAAATGTTCATGATTTGCTTAATTATGAAAAAACAATCATCGTTCAGGATGCAGTAAATGCTATGAAAGAGGTGCTTGTATAATGTTACTGGGATATCAGATAATACAGAGTCCGGTAGTTACTGAGAAGAGTACATCACTCAGGTCGGGTAGCAATCAATACAGTTTTTATGTTCATGTAAAGTCAAATAAAATTGAAATAAAAAAAGCAATAGAACAACTGTTTAAGGTTAAAGTACTGAAGGTCAACACCGTTAAATCAAGGGGTAAGAAAAAACGGCTTGGAAGATATGAGGGTTATACTTCTTCCAGGAAAAAGGCGATAGTTACTCTAAAAGCAGGAGATACTATAAAGGTATTTGAAGGAGTATAAAGTGGCACTGAAGGTATTAAAAAACGGAACACCGGGAACAAGGTTTGCCGTTAGAGTTTCAACTAATGATATTACCAGGGAAAAGCCCGAGAAGTCGCTTGTCGTGGGATTGCGCTCGCATGGCGGAAGGAATAACCAGGGTAGAATCACCGTAAGGCATAGGGGCGGAGGGCATAAACGCAAATACCGGTTTATTGATTTTAAGCGTGACAAATATGATGCGCCGGCGAAAGTTATTACGATTGAGTATGACCCGAACCGTTCATGCCGTATTGTTCTGCTGCAGTATGACGATGGTGAGAAAAGATATATCTTACAGCCCGACGGATTAAAAGTCGGGGACACGGTGATAAGCGGGGAATCGGTAAAGCTGTCTGTTGGAAATTGCATGCCGCTTGCAAAAATTCCCGAAGGGACAATGGTTCACAATATTGAATTGACAAGAGGTTTGGGCGGACAGTTGGCGCGGAGCGCCGGTTCTTACGCTGAACTGAAAGTCAAGGAAAAGAAATACGGCCATTTAAAAATGCCGTCAGGCGAAATCAGGCGCGTTTCGATAAACTGCAGGGCAACCATAGGCCAGGTTGGCAATATTGAACACAATGCCATTGTGCTTGGCAGCGCCGGCAGTAAGCGCAAGTTAGGTATACGCCCGACGGTTCGAGGGGTAGCAATGAATACTTGTGACCACCCGCACGGTGGAGGCCGGGGTAAGAGCAAGGGGAAGAAGCATCCTCAAAGTCCATGGGGAAAGCCCTGTAAGGGATACAGGACAAGAAACGCTAAGAAAAGTTCAAGTAGCATGATCATAAGAAGAAGGCCTAATAAATAAAAAGGAGCGCTAATGTCGAGATCAACCAAAAAAGGTCCTTTCATTGATGAGAAACTCCTGCGAAAAGTTGAAAAAACAAGAAATTCGGGAGATAAAAAACCTATTAAAACCTGGGCGCGGAGTTCAATTATAACCCCGGAGTTCGTGGGGCTCACTTTTGCGGTCCACAACGGCAAAAGGTTCATTTCGGTCTATATTACCGAGGAAATGGTTGGGCACAAGTTGGGAGAGTTTGCTCATACGAGGTTTTTCAGGGGACATGGCGTTGCCCATACAAGGGAAGCGACATCAACAACATAGTGAGGGAGAAACATGGAAGCTAAGGCGGTTTCAAGATTTGTTCGTTTAGGGCCGAGAAAAGTAGGCCAGATCCTAAAACTTATTTCAGGTAAATCTATTAACGAGGCATATGGTGTTACGAAGTTTATTAAACGTCGCGCCGGAATTGCCGTTGAAAAGACTGTAAAATCAGCAGTGGCTAACCTCAAGAGTACGAAGGATTTGAACGAGATATACGTGAGTGAAGCCCATGTAGGCCAGGGCCCAACGCTGAAAAGGATGAGGCCGGCGGCAATGGGTCGTGGAGTAACTTATAAACGTAAGATGTGTCATATAACAATAAAGGTAAAAGAAAAAGAGTAAAAAAGAATCCGTGACTGAGGCGGAGTCACTAATGGGAGGTTGATTTGGGGCAGAAAGTTCATCCTTTAGGTGTTCGTTTAGGATTTAATAAAATGTGGGATGCCAAGTGGTTTTCCAAAAGAAATGTTCCTGATTTTATTCAGGAGGATTTGGCAATACGTGATTTTATCAAGAAGAAATTTTTCAATGCCGGAATCGGTAAAATCATTATTGAGAGAGCGGGGAAATCCATAAGGGTAAATATTTATACCGCGAGGCCGGGACTTGTCATAGGAAAAAGAGGTTCCGATATTGAAGTGCTGAAAACGGAAATGGAGCAAATGACCGATTCCCAGATTAACATAAACATAATACCCATTAAAAAGCCGGAATTGGATGCTCAAATAGTTGCAGAAGACATTGCGCAGCAACTGTTGAAAAGAGGCTCCTTCAGGAGAATATTGAAAAAAACCATCAGCCGATCGATGGCAGGGGGCGCCCAGGGAATTAAAATAAAAGTAAGCGGAAGGCTAAACGGAGCGGAAATAGCCCGAACGGAATGGATGAAGGAAGGCCGTATTCCGCTGCAGACATTGAAGGCGAATATTTGCTATGGTTTTGCCGAGAGCAATACCAGTTATGGAAAAATCGGCGTTAAGGTATGGATCTTTATTGAAGATGATTTTGAAAAAAAATTGAAGCAGCGTATTGCGGGAGACCCCGGAGCTGCAGAGAAAGCTAAAACGTCCCGGGAATCAACTGACGGGAAGGAAAAAGTTGCGCAGGATAAAGAAGAGAGTAAAGCAGGTTCACAGGCTGCCGGGGATGTGGTAGAAACAAAGAGCGTTGATGAAGTAAAAAAAGTGGAACCAGATAAAAGTGATAGTAAGGTGGATTCCTCAGAAGATAAGAAAACGGTGGAATAAAAAATGTTAATGCCAAAAAGAGTTAAATATAGAAAACTTCAACGGGGAAGAATGAGAGGATTAGCTTACCGGGGATGCAACATTAACTTTGGTGAGTTTGGTTTGCAGGCTCTTGAGCCGGCATGGATAACCAATAATCAGATAGAAGCAGCGCGTGTTGCCATGACCCGAAGCCTTAAAAAAGGCGGGAAGGTCTGGGTGAGAATATTTCCGGATAAATCGGTTACAAAGAAACCGGCTGAAACCCGGATGGGGAAAGGCAAGGGGGATCCGGAGTACTGGGTAGCCGTTGTTAAGCCGGGAAGAATTATGCTTGAAATAGGCGGAGTGTCACTTGAAGAGGCAAAAAAGGCAGTGAACCTGGCAAGGCATAAGTTTCCCATTAAGACCAAGATGATAACAAGGTGAGGTTTAAATGAAAGCAAGTAAAATACGAGAAAAAACCGTGGAGGAGATTCAACTGGAATTAAAGGAAAGCAGGCAGAAACTATTCCAGATGAAGTTTGAAAACAATTCGGGAAAATTAAAGAATCCTTTAAGAATAGGTCAATTGCGCCGCGACGTTGCAAGGATGATGACGGTTCTGAATGAGAAAAGGATGGAGAAATAATGGAGAAACGTGGCTCAAGAAAGGTTTTTTTCGGCGAGATAATCAGTGATAAGATGGACAAAACAAGAATCGTGCGGGTAACAAGAATCATCAATCATTCCTTATACGGCAAGGTTGTAAAAAAAACCAGGAAATACGCCGCTGATGACAGGAAGAACGAAAGTCATGTCGGAGACAGGGTGTCGATTGTTGAAACCAGGCCTCTGAGTAAAACCAAAAGATGGAAAATATTGAAGGTTATTGAAAAGGCATAGAGCCAAAAAACACAGGAAGGGATTTTAAAATTAGCTATGATTCAGGAGCAATCAAGATTAAAGGTAGCGGATAATTCAGGCGCGAAAGAAATTCTATGTTTCAAAGTTCTTGGCGGTACAAGAAGAAGGTATGCCGGACTGGGTGACATAATAGTTGCCAGCGTTAAGAAGGCAATACCCAAGGGTACTGTTAAGAAGGGAGAGGTGGTCAAAGCGGTTATTGTCCGTGTTCGTAAGAATATAAGACGCGAAGACGGTTCTTATGTTAAGTTTGATGACAACGGAGCGGTAATAATCGATCCCAACAAGGAACCGGTAGGGACGAGAATATTTGGCCCCGTTGCAAGGGAATTGAGAGAAAAGGGATTTGCTAAAATCATATCCCTGGCGCCGGAAATTGTATAAAGACTGGTGAAAAAATGATATCTATCAAGAAAAAAGACAAAGTGATTGTAAAAACGGGCAAGGATAAGGGAAAAACGGGGGAAGTATTAAAGGTTTTTCCCGTAAAGAACAAGGTTATAATCAGTAAAATCAATTTCATCAAGAGGCATACCCGCCCCACCCAGACAGAGCCGGGCGGTATTGTTGAAAAAGAAGCACCCTTAAACATGTCAAATATTCAGCTGGTCTGTCCGAAATGTAATCAGCCTACCCGGGTACAGAGGGATAAGCTAAGCGACGGTAAAAAAATAAGAATCTGTAAGAAATGCGGTGAGATGATTGTATAAATCAAATTTAAAAGAAAAATATCAGAAAGAAATCATTCCAAAGATGATGGAGATGTTTGACCTGAAAAACCAAATGGAGGTTCCTGTGGTTAAGAAAATCATTCTTAACATGGGAGTTTCCGCGGCCAAAGAGGATATCAAGGTTCTGGATGAAGCCAGAGAAGAGCTTACTTTAATTTCGGGACAGGCCCCTATAACCACGCGAGCCAAAAACGCGGTATCGAATTTTAAATTACGCCAGGGCATGCCTATAGGCTGCAAAGTTACACTGCGTAGTTCAAAAATGTACAACTTTCTGGATCATATGATTAATTTTGCTCTTCCCAGGGTCCGTGATTTTCAGGGAGTTTCTGAAAAGGGATTTGACAAGCAGGGCAATTTTACTCTTGGGATGCGGGATGAACTGATTTTTCCCGAAATTGATATTGATAAAATAACAAAACCCAAGGGGATGAGTATAACGATAGTAATTACGGGTAAACCTGAACAATCGCTTGAATTGCTAAAATTGTTTGGATTGCCTTTCAGGAAGAAGAAAAAATAAAAAGGAATATTATTAATGGCAAAGAAAAGTCTTATAGCCAAACAGAAGCTTAATGCTAAATTCAGTACCAGGGCATATAACCGCTGTCGTAGCTGCGGCAGGCCCAGGGGGTATATGAGGGATTTTGGGTTATGCAGGTTATGTTTCCGAAAACTGGCGCATGAAGGCAGGATACCCGGCATTAAGAAATCAAGTTTTTAAGGGAGAGTATGAAGATATGTCTATGAACGATCCGGTTGCAGATTTATTGACGAGAGTACGTAATGCTAATGAAAGGAAAAATGAAAAAGTTGATATACCTTCCTCAACGATGAAGGAAGCTATTTTAAAAGTTCTTAAAGACGAAGGGTTCATAGCAAACTACAAGTACATCTCAGATCATAAGCAGGGAATATTAAGGATTTATATGAAATATTCCCCCACCGGGGAAAGAATTATCAGGGGTATAAGGCGTGTCTCAAGTCCCGGGAAGAGATGTTACAAAAGAGCGGGTAAAATAGATAAAATATACAGGGGGTTGGGAATTTCCATACTTTCGACTTCTCAGGGTTTAATGACTGATAAAAAATGCCGCAAGATGAACATTGGCGGTGAAATAATCTGTAACGTTTGGTAGGGGAACTTTTGGACAAAATCCAAAAGTTCAAGAGGAGAGGAAGAAAAGCAAGAATCAGGGAAAACAAGCAGGGGATAAAGATATGAGTAGAGTAGGTAAAATGCCGATAGATGTTGTTGAAGGAGTGAAGTTCAGTATAAAGGACAACGTTATTGAAGTAACGGGGCCGCTTGGTAAGTTGAGCTGCAAGGTTTCACCTTCGATAGAAATTGTAAATGAGAATACAAGGATTATTTTGAAAAGGGAAAATGATAGCAAGATTAACAGGTCGCTTCATGGCCTGATGCGAAGCCTGGTTAACAACATGTTTATAGGCGTAACCAAAGGATTTGAGAAAAAACTTACATTGTTAGGTTTAGGCTACAAGGCTGAAGTCAAGGACAATAAACTGGTAATGGCCCTGGGGTTTTCACATCCTGTTGAATTTGATCTCCCGGAAGGAATAGCAATAAAAGTTGTAAAACAGGAAGTAACCATATCGGGTGTTGATAAACAACTTGTTGGTGAAACGGCTGCCAGAATAAGGAGAATCAAGAAACCGGAACCTTATAAAGGTAAAGGAATAAGGTACATTGACGAAGTGGTTAAGAGGAAGGCAGGCAAGACAGCGGTCGGTACCGGATTTGGCGGGGGGGCAGGCGGGAAGTAAGAAAGGACGATTGATTGAAGAATATAGGGCTTGCAAGGAAAAGGAGACATAATAGAATTAGAAAGAAAGTATTCGGTACGGCCACGGTTCCGCGCCTGGTTGTATTCAGAAGCCTGAATAATATATCCGGGCAGTTAATTGATGATATTAAGGGCATGACAATTGTTTCGGTTTCTTCTCTTGAAGCCGAAATAAAGAAGAAGAAATTAAAAAAGATGGAAAATTCCAGGATCATAGGTAAAATTCTGGCTCAGAAGGCAAAAGAGAAAGGTATTAAGAAAATTGTTTTTGACAGGGGGGGATATAAGTATCACGGCAGGGTCAGGGGACTTGCCGAGAGCGTAAGAGAAGAAGGAATAAAGTTCTAAGTGTGATGGGAAGGGAATAAATAATGGCAGAAATTGATGGGATAGCGGCAGAAGAGAAATTTACGGAAACGGTAGTTGGTGTGAGCCGTGTCAGCAAGGTTGTTAAAGGCGGAAAGAGGTTTAGTTTCAGCACCGTGGTGGTGGTTGGCGATAAGAACGGCAGGGTTGGAGCGGCTGTCGGGAAGGCAAATGAAGTCCAATCTTCCATTCAGAAGGCTGCTGCAAAGGCAAAAAAGAACCTGGTAAACGTTCCTCTGCTGGGAAACACTATTCCGCATGATATTGTAGGTAACTTCTGCTCAAGCAGGGTAATAATGAAACCTGCCGCTCCGGGTACCGGGGTGATTGCGGGTGGTCCTGTAAGAGCGGTGATTGAAGCATTGGGCGTCAGGGACATATTAACAAAATCACAAAAATCACGCAACCCTTATAATGTTGTTTTTGCAACACTGGACGGGCTTAGAAACCTGAGAACGAAAAAAGACGTCGCGGAGCTCAGGGGCAAGAAAGTGGAAGAAATATGAAACTGTGGAATTTAAAACCGGCAAAAAATTCACGTCGTAGAAAAAAAATTGTTGGCAGGGGTGGAGCTTCCGGTCATGGGGGCACCTCTACGCGGGGGCATAACGGACAGAACTCAAGGGCAGGCGGTGGGACTCCAATTGGTTTTGAAGGTGGACAGATGCCTCTTATCCGCAGGGTTCCCAAGAGGGGATTTAAAAGAAGGTCCGCGAAAGAATATGAAATTGTGAAGATTGAAACATTGGATAAAAAATTCGTTGATAATGATACCGTAACAAAACAGGTACTAATGGACAAGGGTGTAATTAACGGCAGGAAACCCGTAAAAATATTGGGTAACGGCAATATGAGCAAGAAACTTAACGTTAAAGTCCAGGCATTTACAGCCGGTGCCAGAAAAAAAATAACCGAGGCAAAGGGAACAGTAGAAGTAATATAAAGGGGAAGTTTATATGTCAAACAAATTAGCTGATATATTCAAGATTCCTGAATTGAAAAATAAATTACTTTTCACCCTTGGGATACTTGCGGCATGCAGGCTCGGCGCGTCGATTCCCACTCCGGGGGTGGATGCATCTGCATTAAAAGCATTTTTCGAACAGCAGCAGAATTCCCTTTTTGGTTTCCTTGATATGTTTTCGGGGGGAGCGCTTAACAGGCTTTCCATATTTTCCCTGGGAGTCATGCCTTACATCAATGCTTCAATTATCATGTCGCTCCTGCAGACGGTTGTTCCTTTCCTGGAACGCTTATCAAAAGAGGGGGATACCGGCAGGAAGAAGATTACCCAGATAACCCGCTATGCCACGCTTGCCATAGCTGCTGTTCAGGCTTTTGGGCTGACTTTCTGGATGCAAAGCATAAAGGCCCCGAACGGTTTACCCATAGTGAAAGATCCCGGTTTGAGTTTTCAGCTATTAACGATGGTAACACTGGTTACGGGAACCATACTCATAATGTGGCTCGGCGAACAGATTTCCGAAAAAGGCGTTGGGAACGGTATTTCATTGATTATTTTTACGGGAATAATCACGCGGTTGCCGAGTACCGTAAAAAATGTATTTACTCTGTTGAGGAATGAGGAAATGCAGTTGTTCCAGGTGTTGCTGTTGGGGGGCCTGATTTTTGCGATTACAGCATTTGTCATACTGGTTGAGCAGGGACAGAGGAAGATTCCCGTGCAGTACGCCAAGAGGGTCGTGGGGCGCAAGATGTACGGGGGCCAGAGTACATTTCTGCCTCTCAAAGTGGACCAGTCGGGGGTAATTGCTGTAATATTTACAAGCGCCGTGTTGCTTGTTCCGGCCCAGTTTGCGCAGTTCTTTCCGAATATTAAATTCATGCAGTGGCTGAAGGACGCGTTAATGCCGGGTGATTGGTTGTATATGGTTCTTTCGGCAGGTTTAATTATATTTTTCTGCTATTTCTACACGGCTATTACATTCAATCCCAATGACCTTGCCGAAAACATGAAGAAGTGGGGAGGATTTGTGCCGGGAATACGCGCGGGGGCTCCCACATCAAAACATATCAATGATATTCTAACCCGCATTACACTGGCAGGAGCCATATTTGTCGTGTTAATTACAACCCTGCCCAGGTTCCCGATAGCATGGTTGAAAGCTCCCGAGAGTCTTGCTTATATATTCGGCGGTACGGCAATACTTATTGTTGTAGGTGTTGGGTTGGATACGGTAGGTCAGATTGAGTCGCACCTGGTCATGCGTCACTATGAAGGGTTTATGAAGAAGGGAAGAATAAAGGGCAGGTATTTCAATATCAAGTAATTTTTCAGAGAAGATATATTTATGAATTTGATTTTGTTTGGTGCGCCCGGGTCCGGGAAAGGCACACAGGCTGAAAAGCTTAAAGATAAGTACCAGATACCGCATATTTCTACAGGAGATATGTTTCGTAAAGCGGTTGAGGATAAATCCGAACTTGCCCGGCAGCTTAAAGATATAATGGAGTCGGGAAAGCTTGTACCGGACAAACTGGTTATTGACGTTGTGAATGAGCGGTTGAAAAAGGAAGATTGTATAAAAGGTTTTATCCTGGATGGTTTTCCAAGAACGTTGATTCAGGGACAAGCGTTGGAGAATATCCTGGGAGAAAAAAGAATAGAGGTTGTTCTTTACATAGAATTAAGCGAGAAGGAAACCGTCAAGCGTTTAAGCGGCAGGAGGGGATGTTCTGATTGCAAGGCCGGTTATCATGTTGTTTTTCAGCCGCCCAAGAAGGAAAATGTTTGCGACAGGTGTTCGGGCCCTCTGTTTCAGCGTGATGATGACAAGGAAGACACCATAATACAGAGGTTGAAGGTGTATAACGGAGAAACGGCGCCGTTAGTTGACTATTATCAGAAGCAGGGTATTTTAGAAGAAATTAATGGCAATGTCAGCGTGGATGAAGTATTCAATCAGTTGTGTAAAGTTATTGATGATAAATGATAATAATTAAAACTCCGCAAGAAATTGAAAAGATGAGGCAGAGCGGCAGAATACTGGCTCATGTTTTCAGGGAGTTGATGGAAATAGTAAGAGCCGGAGTAAAAACGGGCGAATTGGATAAACGCGCGTTCTCTTTGATAAAGAAGGCCGGGGCTGAACCCGCATTTTTGAATTTTCGGGGTTATCCCAAATCCATTTGTACTTCGGTCAACGAACAGGTTGTTCACGGGATCCCGGGCGAGTACAAGCTCAATGACGGAGATTTGCTGTCAATTGACATCGGCGTTTTATTTGATAGTTATTACTCCGACATGACAGTGACTGTCGGTGTCGGGAAGCAGTCCAGGGAGAATTTGAAGTTAATAAGAGTAACCCGTGAAGCGCTTAATCTCGGTATCAAGGAAATGGTTTGCGGGAAAAGGCTTTATGACATCTCGGCCAGGATTCAGGAGTATGTAGAAAAAAACGGTTTTTCCGTGGTAAGAGACCTGGTGGGGCATGGAATAGGGCGTTCATTGCATGAAGACCCGCAGATTCCTAATTTCGGAGAAAGTTCAACAGGGCCATTGCTGGAGGAGGGGATGGTTTTTGCCCTTGAACCGATGGTTAACAGGGGAAATTACAAGGTAAAAACATTAAACGATAATTGGACGGTTGTAACGGCAGACGGTAAGACATCGTGCCATTTTGAGCATACAGTTGCTATTACGGACGGTGGTCCGGAAATACTTACGAAAGTTTAATCATATGACAAAAGAGGGAAAAATTGAAGTTGAAGGAAAGGTTGTTGAATCACTGCCTAATGCCACGTTCCGTGTACAGTTGGATAATGGACATGTTGTGCTGGCTCATATTTGCGGGAAGATCAGAATGCATTATATTAAAATATTTCCGGGGGACAGGGTTAAGCTTGAGTTATCCCCCTACGATTTAACCAAGGGAAGAATTACTTATAGAATGAAATAATTCCCGTTCTGCGGGATAGGCCTCGTAAGGTGGATAAATTCGCCACGGGGCAGGAGATTTGAAATGAAAGTCAGGGCTTCGGTCAAACCAATGTGCAACAAGTGTAAATTAATCAAGAGAAAGGGAGTATTGCGTGTTATTTGCAGCAACCCCCGTCATAAACAAAGACAGAAGTAAACTCCGCTCCACGCATTTATTCCGTTTGCGCCAGGTGTTTAAGAGTGGGTTTTGCTTGTACGGGGTAGAAGGGGAGAGATAAATGCCGAGAATTGCCGGTTTTGAAATACCCGCAAATAAGAGAGTTGAAATAGGGCTTACGTATATCTATGGCATTGGAAGAACGATTTCCAATGAAATACTGAAGAAAGCCGAAGTAGACCCTAATAAGCGGGTGAGTAAGCTAGAGGAAAGTGAAATAAGCACCCTGCAGTCAATAATCCAGAATGAGTATAAAATTGGCGGTGAATTAAGGCGTGAGGTTCAGGATAACGTCAAGAGATTGATTGCGACGGGCACTTACAGGGGGCTGAGGCACAGGAGGGGGTTGCCTGCGCGCGGACAGAGGACAAAAACCAATGCAAGGACGAAGAGAGGTAAGAGAAAAACAGTTGGAAGCGCAAAGAAGGAAGTAGCCAAAAAAACTACTGCAAAGTAGTCAAGAGAGGATTTAAATGATATGGCGGATAAAGTAAAAATAACCGAAGGTCATGTTTATATTCAGGCGACGTTTAACAATACCCTGATAACCATAACCGACAAGAAGGGAAATACTATTTCATGGTGCTCTGCGGGTGTACTCGGGTTTAAAGGGGCCAAAAAGAGCACTCCATACGCGGCGGGGATAATAGCTGAAAATGCCGCAAAGAAGGCGATTGAAAAAGGTTTGCAGCAGGTTTCGGTTTTTGTGAAGGGGCCGGGAGCAGGCAGGGAGACGGCAATACGATCACTCCAGGCAGTGGGGTTAAAAGTTATTGTAATTAAGGATGTTTCCCCAATTCCCCACAATGGTTGTCGTCCTGCTAAGAGAAGAAGAGTGTAGGGGCCAGATGGATGTTTTAGCTCCGGGGTCGCTCACGTGAGAGGCTCGCTCTGAATTACGAAAGGGGTGGGTTTAACCTTTCGTAATTAAGCCTCGTCGCTAAAACATCTATCTGTTGAGAGAGAAAGGCAAAGGCAAGAAAGTAAAAGAAGGAAACAGGATAAATAGGGAGGATAAAGATATTGAATAAAGCAGTTTGCAAGTTATGCAGGAAACAAAATACAAAATTATTTTTTAAAGGGGAAAGATGTTTATCCGCAAAATGTCCTGTAGATAAGCCTGCGGCCGGTAGATTTCCCCGGGGATCAAGAAGAAGGCCTGGTAAGATAAGTGAATACGGGCTGCAGTTGAGAGAGAAACAGAAGGCCAAGAGAATGGCGGGAATGAGGGAGAAACAGTTTAACCTGTATTATAAACGATCAAGCAGGAAGAAGGGGCAGACGGGTGTATCGTTGTTGAAGATGTTGGAATGCCGTTTAGATAATATTGTTTATCAGCTTGGTATTGCTTCTTCAAAAAGCCAGGCAAGGCAGCTGATTACTCATTGCCACGTAAGAGTGAACGGTGTGGTGGTAAACAAGCCCTCCTATCAGGTAGAGGTAGGCAATAAAATATCCCTCTCCAAAAAAGCGATGGATTTCAAAATGGTTAAGGACGTGGTTGCAAAATCAAAGGAACAGGGGAACGTACCCAGGTATTTACAGTTTGATTCGGACAAAAAAGAGGGTGTTATGCTTGACCTTCCGAGCAGGGAGGATATTTCAATTCCTGTTGAGGAACAGTTGATAGTAGAATTGTATTCTAAGTAAGGAGAGAACAGTTTATGAGATTTAAAAATTTTCAATTACCAAAAAAACTTATATGTGATGAGAGAGTTACAATTGATACGCGCGGCAAGTTCGTTGCCGAACCGTTTGAACGCGGTTATGGGCATACCATAGGCAATTCTCTTCGAAGGATACTCTTGTCATCACTTGAAGGCGCGGCAATTACTTCAGTGAAAATAAATAATGTACTGCATGAATTTTCCACCATACCCAATGTTGTGGAGGATGTAACGAACATAATATTGAATTTAAAGACGATTAGGTTTAAGTTGTACAAGGACAGTTCTGAAGTGATTTACCTGAATGTCAACAAAAAAGGAAAAGTTATTGCGAAAAACATTGAATTGAATGAAAACGTTGAGATTCTTAATCCCGAAACGCATATATGCACGCTTAACAGTAATGCAAAACTTGAAATGGAAATTGAGGTTTCAAGGGGGCGGGGATATCTTCCTGTTGAGAAGGCAAGGACTTTATTCGCGGGGAAGGACCAGCCGATTGGATTGATTCTTATTGATGCGGTTTTTTCTCCCGTAACCAAGGTAAGTTATGAGGTTGAAAGTACCAGGGTCGGCCAGTCAATTGATTATGACAGATTGATTATGGATATCTGGACGGATGGAAGCGTAAAACCGGCGGATGCCCTGGCTTATGCGGCAAAGATCCTAAAGGATTCCATGACGATATTTATTAACTTTGAAGAAGAACCGTTGATAGAGGAAGAAAAGAAGGAAAAAAACAAGACAAATGAAGTCCTGGAAAACCTTTTAGATCTTTCGGTTAATATTATTGAATTGTCAGTCAGGTCCATAAACTGCCTTAGCCGGGCAAGAATAAAAACTATTGGAGACCTTGTTAAACAGCCTGAAGATAAATTGCTTGCCTTTAAGAATTTCGGGAAGAAATCCCTGAACGAAATTAAAAAGAAATTAAATGAACTGGGAAAATCCAAGAATATTCCACTGTCACTTGGTATGGATTTATCTCAGATACTGAAGAAAAAAGAAGAGGAATAAAATGGCGCATCAAAGGGAAGGGCGAAAACTGGGTCGGACAACAGCTCACAGGTTTGCGTTATTGAACAATCTTGCCGTTGCATTGTTCAGAAATGAACAGATTAAAACCACTGAATCCAGGGCCAAAGAATTAAGACGCTACGTTGATGAAATAATCAGTACTGCAAAAAAAGGCGGGCTGTCAAGTATCAGGAAAGTCAAAAAGAGAATTAACGACGGGGAAATACTCAAAAAAATATTCGATTCAATCGTTCCGGCGCTTGGTGACCGTAAAAGCGGTTACACCGGCATAATAAAAACCGGATATCGCGCCGGCGACAGGGCAAAAATGGTTATAATAAAACTTATACTTCCGAAGGATGCCGAAGAGAAGAAAAAATAAGTTTTGAGGAGCAGGTGTGTTTAATTTCTTGTTAGGATTGTTTTCCAACGACATGGGGATGGATCTTGGCACGGCCACCACGCTAGTATGTGTTAAGGGCCAGGGCATAGTAATGAGCGAGCCTTCTGTTGTAGCCGTTAATAATGATAATGGCGCAATCCTGGCGGTTGGGGCGGAAGCCAAGAGAATGATCGGTAAGACTCCTGCAAACATAACGGCTTTTCGTCCTATGAGGGATGGGGTTATTGCGGATTTCGGCATTACGCAGAGGATGATACAATATTTTATCAAGAAAGTTCACAACCACAGGAGCCTTGTACACCCCAGGATTGTAATTGGAGTTCCATCCTGTATCACTGAAGTTGAAAGGCGCGCGGTGCAGGAAGCTGCAACGCAGGCAGGCGCCCGTGAGGTTTACCTTATTGCTGAACCAATGGCAGCCGCAATCGGTTCCGGCATTCCCATACAGGATCCTTCCGGAAATATGATAGTTGATATAGGCGGGGGAACAACCGAGGTAGCCGTTATTTCTCTTGGAGGCATGGTGGTTGCCAAATCGCTTCGCGTGGCTGGTGATGAATTTGATGAAGCAATAGTGTCATACTTCAAAAAAGAACATAACCTGCTGATAGGCGAGAGGACAGCTGAAGAAGTAAAAATAAGAACGGGGTCCGTTTTTCCTCAAAAAGAGGAGAAGAGCATGGAGGTTAAGGGAAGAGATATGGCTTATGGACTGCCGAAAACAATTGAGATTACAGGAAAAGAAATTCGCATAGCGCTTAAGGAACCGGTAAAGGTTATAATTGATCTGATTAAGGAAACACTGGAATCCATACCTGCCGAGTTATCCTCTGACCTTGTTGAGCGCGGGATTATTATGGCGGGAGGCGGGTCGTTGATAAGAGGTTTCCCGGAACTTATTTCTCAGGAAACCAATCTCCCCGTATGTCTTGCCGAGGAGCCAAAAACCTGCGTAGTTATGGGTACGGGTGTTTATCTTGAAGAACTGGATAAAATAAAAAAATAATCCGGTATAAAATATTTTATTAATGAAAAAAAAAATCTAATTGTCCTGATTTTCTATATTCTTACCGCCTCGTTTCTCCTTATCTTTCGTACAAATCGCATTGTGGCCTTTTCAAAGAATATCATCGCCTACATTATGGTCCCCGGTCCACGGGTGATAAGTAACCTGCTGAGTGAATCCGGAAGGATAAATAGGAATGTATCTTCCTTGATTCGCGCCAGGGAGGAGAATAAGGAACTCAAGGAAAAGTTAAACACGCTTATTCTTCAGCAGCAGAACTACGAGGAAATCCTCCTTGAAAATCAGAGGTTAAAAGCCATTCTGGATTATAAGCAGGACGCCGGTTATGATTTTATCTCCGCAGGAATTATAGGACAGACACCTTCCGTAGAGTACGATGGATTGATTATCGACAAGGGGCGCAAGCAGGGGGTTGGCAGGGATATGCCTGTAATTGCCTACCAGGGGCATAACCTGGGGGTAGTGGGACGCATTACGGAAATTGATATAAATACCGCAAGGGTTTTACTGGTAAATGATATGACTTGTGAGATATCAGCCATGGTCAGGAGAAGCAGGGAGCAGGGAGTGGTCATGGGGTCTGAAAAAACGGATTTAAAAATGAAATATCTGCTTCCGGAAGCTGATACCCGGGAAGGCGATGTGATAATCACTTCCGGCTTAGGGGGAATATTCCCAAAAGGAATGTGTTTGGGCAGGGTCAAGCAGGTAATAAAGAAGGAATACGCTCTGTACAAGGAAGCATTGATAATTCCGGAAGTAAACATTAAGAAAATCGAAGAAGTGCTGATAATAAGGAGCAGGGAATAAACACAGAATCCGAGAACTTCAAAGTGAGGATAATGAATTAATGGGAAAAATATTATTTTATCCCGCAACGGCAATAATATTCCTGATATTTCAAGTAGTGGTATGTAAGGAGCTTAAGATTTATAATGTTTGTCCGGATTTATTTCTGCTGGGGACAATTTATTTTGCTCTGAAGCATGGAAGTGTTACGGGCATGAATTTTGGATTTTTTTCTGGACTCTTGCGGGACGCTTTTCTTATCGGTCCGTTCGGAGCCAATGCCCTGGTAAAGACTTTAATAGGTTTTATTGTCGGGTTGTTTCAAAAAAAGATATATGAAGATAATATCGTTGCCCAGGCAGGGATAGTTTTTCTGTTCTGTTTTTTGTATTATTGGAGTATACTTTTTTTGCAGTTTATATTCGGCCGGGTTTATTATGCGAGACCTTTCTTTCATTCATTGGTTTTCGCCTCGTATAACGGGATAATCGCTCCGGCAATTTTTATTGTATTTAAGTTTTGGGAAAAGAAAAATGTGGCAGAATACGGAAAGTTTTCAGGAAAAAAGATTACATAATAACTTACAACACCTGCAGTATTTTACTATAGCGGTTTTTGTAATCCTGATCCTGAGGCTTTTTTTTATAAGTATTATTAAGGGAAGTTATTTTCAAAAAATATCCGAAGATAACAGGATACAAATATTTACTTTGCCCGCCCCGAGAGGCATAATCTATGACCGTAAGGGAAAAGTGCTGGTGGATAATAGGTTAAGTTTCTCTGTTCTGTTATCACCTATCAACTTAAAAAGAGAAATCCTGGAAAAAACCATTGTCAGGCTGAACGGTGTTCTTGAATCCGTTAACGATTATAAGCCCGGTATGACCGGCAACGTGTGCCTTGCGGAAGACGTGGAACCGGAGAAGATATTCTATTTAAGCGAGCAGAAGCATAACTTTCCCGGGATGAGGATACAGGTTCGGCCAAAACGGCATTATCCATACGGCGCATTTGCTGCGCATTTGATAGGTTATCTTGGCCAGATAAGCAAGAGGGAACTTGAAGATCCGGTTCATGTTGGATATAAAAAGAGAGATATAATCGGTAAGACAGGACTGGAGAAGATTTACGACCGGTTCCTGCGCGGCAGGGATGGGAACGAACAAATAGAAGTTGACGTAAACGGCAAGCCGCTCCGTATGTTAAGCCATCAGGATTCATGGATGGGGGATCACCTGATTTTAACCGTAGACAAGAATATCCAGGATACGTGTGAAGCTGTTCTAAGAGGCAAAAAAGGCGCGATTTGCGTCCTCAACCCTAAAAACGGCGAAGTACTTGCAATGGTAAGCAAGCCTGATTTTGACCCCAATATATTTATTGAAAATACCAGCCCCCTGCAGTACAGGAAATTATTTAATGATCCCGAACTTCCAATGTTTAACAGGGTTATTCAGAGCCAGCAATCCCCGGGGTCGGTGTTTAAAATTATAACCGCAATTTCAGCGCTGGAGGAGGGGGCTGTTGATTTAGAAACGACTTATAACTGCCACGGTTCTTTTCTTCTCGGCAGGGGCAGGAGAAGCAGGGAGTTTAAATGCTGGAAGGAAGGTGGGCATGGCAGGATGGAAATCATAGATGCCATAGCGCATTCCTGCGATGTTTACTTTTACCAGGCCGGGTTGAAAACAGGAGTCGATAGTATCTCTGAATATGCTGCTTTATTCGGGTTATCTGCCCTGAGTGGTTTCTGCATGCCTTCGGAAGAAAGAGGTTTGATTCCCAGCGCCAGATGGAAACGGGAAAAAACAGGAGAATGCTGGTATCCGGGTGATACGGTGAACATGAGCATAGGGCAGGGGTATGTGCTGGTTACTCCCATCCAGATGGCGAATCTTGCAAGTTTTGTCGCCGGCAGGGGCGTTTTATATGAACCGTTTACAGTCAGGCGAATCATTGATACGGAAGGGAATATAATCAGGACTTTCAGGCCGAAAGTGAAAAAAAGAGTGAAGCTTAAACAACAAACGTGGGACATAATACAGCGTGGGATGAGGGAGGCGGTAACCTCCGGCACATGTCGTGGAGTGAATTTCAGGAATCTTGCCGTTGCCGGTAAAACAGGAACAACACAGAACCCGCATGGTGATGATCATGCGTGGTTTATATGTTATGCTCCGGTTGAAGACCCGCAGGTGGCCATGTCGGTGTACGTTGAGCATGGCGGTCATGGGTCAAGTGCCGCCGTGCCCCTTGCGCGGAAGATTCTTGAGAATATGTTTAATTTAAAAGAAGAAGAAATAGTGGAAATTTTTGAAATAGAAGACTAATGAAAAGAAAAAACGAATATATAAGGGCAGGTATTTTTACGGCGCTATCCAGGAGAATAGACTTTTGGCTTGTCGGCGCAATGGCGCTGCTTATTGCCTTTAGCTGCCTGATGATATTCAGCGCGGCATATAAATCTACATATGAAGTAAATACCGCTTATTACGCCAGGCAGGTTTCATTTGCGCTGGCGGGTTTTCTGGTCTTAATATTTTTAATGGGAATGGACTACCATTTGCTGGAAGAATATGCCTGGCTGGTATATATGGCATCCATTTTGCTTCTTGTCCTGGTTTTGTTTATGGGCAAGTACGTTAATGGGGCCAGGAGCTGGTTTTCAATCGGGGATTTTACCCTGCAGCCGTCGGAGTTTACAAAAATTGCTCTTGTTATCATGCTCAGCAGGTATATTGACAGGCTGTTGTTGAGAAGGGATTTGAAGGGATTCGGCAGTTTAGCGGCTCCGTTTTTCTTAACGTTGATACCGATGGCTTTGATTCTTTTACAGCCCGATATGGGTTCAGCGCTTATGTTCTTCCCGGTACTCATGGGGATTCTTTATCTTGGCAATGTCGGGATTAGTCATATAATAGCTTTTCTGGGTTTCTCAGGCATGGCTCTCGGGATCCCCCTGTTTCTGACATACGCGGGTCAAAAACAGATACAGCATGGAATGATAACAGAGTTTTTTGCTAAAGTGCTGGGTTATTTCCCGTATGCGCTGGTAATGATGGCTGTAATTATAATGATTTTCTATTTAGTGTATTATTTTCTTGTGAAATTGAAATTCAATATTTCAATAAAATATTTTATTGTAACATCAGCAGTATTTTTGTCAGGCATGCTTGCCTCCTATCCGCTTCAGCTGTTTCTAAAACAGTATCAAAAACAGCGTCTCATAGCTTTTATTAATCCGAACATTGACCCTTTTGGAACGGGGTATCATATTATTCAGTCGCAGGTTGCGATAGGTTCAGGAGGATTCCTTGGAAAAGGTTTCCTGCAGGGGACGCAGGGACAACTGGGATTCTTGCCGGTACAGCATGCGGATTTCATTTTTTCAGTGATTACCGAAGAATTTGGATTTATGGGCGCGATTGTTTTAAGCGTACTATTCCTTATCATTTTGTTGAGAGGTATCAGGATTGCCGTTACGGCAAGAGACCGCTTCGGCAGTTTGCTTGCGGGCGGGATAGTCTGGTTGCTTTTTGTGGAAATTGTTATAAATCTCGGGATGACCATGGGAATGATGCCTGTTATGGGGGTGTCCCTGCCTTTTATAAGTTACGGGGGGTCTTCTCTTCTCAGTTCAATGGCGGCAGTCGGTATACTACTAAGTATTTACGGCCGCAGGTTCACGCATTAATTTAAGGAATTTTGTCGTTACCCATAGAAGAAACAAATGAATGAAAAAAAATTAACGAATATCCTATCCATGGTTGAAAAGCCCGGAAGGTACCTGGGTATTGAAATTAATTCCGTTCATAAGGAATGGGAAAAGACGGACGTGAAAATTCTTCTTTCCTACCCGGACCTGTATGAGCTGGGCATGTCAAACCAGGGATTGGAAATTCTTTATAACATAGTAAATGAGAGAAATGACAGCCTGGCAGAGCGGGTGTACGCTCCCGGGCTGGACCTGGAAAAGATACTCCGCAGAGAAAAAGTACCGCTCTTCTCGCTGGAATCAAAACACCCGATTGAAGATTTTGATATCATAGGTTTTACTCTTCAATATGAATTGTCCTTTACAAATATTCTAAATATACTTGATATCGGAAATATCCCGGTCCATGTTTCAGACAGAGATGAAAAACATCCTCTCATAATCGCCGGAGGGCCATGTAGTTGTAATCCCGAACCAATGGCGGATTTTATTGATTTATTCGTTGTGGGCGACGGTGAAGAAGCGATAGTCAATATAATAGAAACATACAGGAGGAGCAGAAGTATTGGCAGGGATAAGTTATTGATGAAGCTTGCGGGAATTGACGGGGTATATGTTCCATCACTGTATTCCGCCCGATATAACGCCAATGGCGCAATCAGGGATATCAAGCCCGTAACGAAAGACATTCCTGATGCTGTGAGTAAAGCTACGGTTGATATCAGCAAAAATAATTATCAGGCTAAACCGCTGGTACCGCTGATAAACACTGTTCATAACCGGTTAACGCTGGAGATACAGAGGGGCTGTTCCAATAACTGCGCGTTCTGCCAGGCAAGAACATATTATTATCCATTGAGATTGAAGGATAAGAAGGAGCTGATTGACGCCGCGGAAAAGGGGTTGAAGAATACCGGGTTTGATGAGATATCCCTTTCATCGCTTTCATCCGTTGATTATCCGCATATTGAGTGGCTTGTTTCCGAACTCATACAGAAGTACAGGGATAAAAGAATATCGGTATCCCTGTCTTCACTCAGGCCTGACAGGTTTTCGCTGGAACTGGTTAACCGGATCAGGCAGACCAGGAAAACCGGACTGACGTTTGCCCTTGAATCGGGGAGCGTAAGATTGAGGGGGGTACTTAATAAATCAATAGATGAAGACAGGATGCTTTCAGCGATATCCGATGCCTGCAAGGAAGGCTGGAAATTAATAAAACTGTACTTCATGATAGGGCTTCCGACAGAGCAAGACGAGGATGTGCAAACTATTGTCGATGTGGTTAATAAAATAAAAAGAATTAACAACAGGCTGAATCTTAATATAACCATTTCTCATTTTGTGCCGAAACCGCATACTCCGTTTCAGTGGGTGGGGCAGGAAAATATTGGAAGCCTTAAGAAAAAGGCGGGATTCCTTTCACGTAATTTAAGGGGAAAGGTAAAAGTTCACAACGTTGAATCATCATTACTTGAAGCTGTTTTTGCCAGGGGTGACAGGCGGTTAGGAAGAGTCATTGAAGAGGCATGGAGGCAGGGCTGCAGGTTTGACCAGTGGAGAGAGCATTTCAGGTTTGACCTGTGGAAAAAGGCTTTTTCCGCGCAGAATATTTCCATGGAATTCTACGCTGCCAGAATCAGGGACGCGGGGGAAATATTACCGTGGGAGCATATTGATTGCGGTATCAGCAAAGCTACTTTCCTAAAGGAGTACAGGAAGATAAATGGAAGCAATACAGAAGGTTAAGATTACTTATGGTAAGTACGGGTTAATCCGTTTTATCGGACACCTTGATACGATGGATACGATTTTCACTGCCGCCAGAAGGGCAGGGTTGCCGTTATGTTATACCGAAGGATTCAACCCGCGTATCAAGGCGTCGTTTTCACCGCCGCTGTCTCTCGGTTTTTCAAGCGATGTGGAGTTCATGGAACTGTTCCTGAATGAAACGGTGGCAGTTGACAAACTAAAAGGATCGTTACAGAAAGAACTGCCGGAAGGAATGATTATAAAGAGCGTGGAGGAAATTGCCGTTAAGAGTAAATCCCTGAACAATGCAATTGAAGCCGCCGGGTACCGGTTCAGTTTTGAGGGTTTCAACGTGGACAAGGGTTTATTGAACGAAAGGAAAAAGAAACTGCTTGAAGCAAGTAGTGTTTTAAGCATGGATATTAGCGGGGACTCCGGCTGTGATTTTGTGATAGGAATGGGCGGAGGTAAAAAAATGTCTTCAAGGGAGATAGCGAGAAACTTGCTTGACATTGATGAGGATGAAGTAAAAAAAATTGAATTTACTCGCAAAAAGTTCTTTTTTAAGTTATAATGTCTTCAGGTCCTCATATTAAATAATGATTAGATGGGAAAAAACATGAAAAGAGAAATATTAATTGACGTGCATGAAGATGAAGTAAGGATTGCCCTTGTTGATGACGGCAAGCTCGTGGAGCTCTTTATCGAGAGGAATAATGAAAAGGATATCGTAGGCAACGTTTACCTTGCAAAGGTCGTCAGCGTTGTCAAGGGCATACAATCGGCGTTTCTTGATGTCGGGGAAGGGAGGGACGCTTTTCTTTCCCTTGAAGATAATAAGATTAAAAAAGGCGACAAGGTGCTTATTCAGATAGTCAAGGAGGCAATAGGCAAGAAGGCCGCCAGCGCAACGGCGGAGATAACCTTGCCAGGAAGGTACCTAGTCTACACTCCCGGCAGTATCAGGACGGGCGTGTCAAAACAGATAGTCGATGAGAAGGAACGGTTCAGGTTAAAGGAAATAATCAAATCGCTGAAACCAAAGGAAGGCGGTTTTATAGTCCGTACCGAGGCAGAGGGGCACAGGGACAGGGAAATCATCCGTGATTCAAAATACCTGATAAAACTATGGAAACTCATAGAAAAGGAGAAACACGCAAAACCGCCAAAGCTGGTGCACAGGGCTTTCGGCATCGTTTTTTACGTTGTCAGGGAACTTTTTACCGGTGAGACAAATTCACTTGCTATCAATTCAAAAAAGGAATTCAGGGATATATACGGGTATGTAAAAATGGTTGCCCCGGAGTTAAGAAAAAAGGTTATCTTTCATAAAAAGAACACTTCGCTTTTTGAAACCCACGGCATCGAAGAGCAGATAAAAAAAATGAAACAGCAGAAAATATTGCTTCCCTGCGGTGGCTCGATTGTCATGCAGCAGACTGAGGCTCTGACATCCATAGATGTCAACACGGGAAAATATACTTCAGGCAAGGACAGGGAGGAATCAGCGTTCCTTGCCAACTGCCAGGCGGCAAAGGAGTTAGCCTACCAGTTAAGATTGAGAAATGTCGGGGGTATCATCATTGTTGATTTTATAGACATGAAGTACAAAAAACATAATCAAAGACTGCTGGAACTCCTGCAGAGGGAAGTGAAGAACGATAAGGCAAAAATAGATATTCTTCCCATTACGCGTATGGGACTTCTTGAAATGACGAGGCAGAGGAAGAGGGAAAGTATATATAACATCCTATGCCAGCCGTGCCCGTATTGCGAGGGCAGCGGAGTGGTTTTCAGCGGAACGACGATGTACATCAAGATAAAGAAGGACATTATAAAATCCGCCTCGAAGATGAGAAACAAACAGATGGACATATTTATGCACCCCAGGGTTGCGGCGCTTTTTGATGAGAAAAACGTTAGTAGCCTTTCTAGAGTAATAAAGAAGAAAATCAGAGTCAGGCCCGATTATAAACTCCACCACGAAGAATTTGAAATTAAATAGGGACAGACACCTATTAATTATCTTACAATTTTCTAACTTGACAACTATGTGTAATGTGGTTATAATATTATTGTAGCTTAAATGAGTAAAATTTTCGTTAAGGAGGGGAAAGAATGAAAAAAACAAAAACAAAACTTCAGGTGGTAGTCCTTTCGTTGATGCTGCTTGGAGGGTGCGTGTCCATGGAAGGATGCGAGGCGTTCTACTTGGTCATCGGTACTTTAACAAGTTCTGCTGCTGAAACAACGCTTAGTCTGACTTATATTTCCAGGGCTCTTATTTACACTATAGATGAGGGTAATGTCGCTGAAATTACTTTTACGGATGAGGACAGCGGCTGGTACGGATGTACTCCGTTTGTAAATGGCACGCCTATATCGCTTAAATGCCTTAATTCGAGTGATAAACCGCAGGTTGTCAGCGGCCTGCCAGATTTATCCGGCATTGATACCTTTAGTATAAAAATGGCATCAAGTGAAGGCACCTCATCCAGTACCATTCAGCTTGACTGGTCAGCTCCGGCATCCACGCCAACGGCAGACGGGACTCTGACATATACCGCAACTGATGGAAGCTGCGCGGGAACTTTTGTGGACATTACATATGACATGGTTTCCAGCACTGTTTCCACGCTTGCTTATCCAAGTGGCGGTACTTCCACAATGGTATGGGAGATGGACAATGCCCTCTTCAGTAATTTTACCGTTGTACTTGACTATGAGAGTGATTGTGATGCAACGGGAACGGTGGGATTGAATGAGGCAACCAGCGGTCTTGGCGAGGTTAGTTTAACAGTAGTGGATGGCGGCTTCGTAGGAGCGGGCGCTCAGCACTATACCATT
>JAUXDE010000113.1 GCA_030618495.1 Clostridia bacterium | reverse complement strand
TAATGACAATCCTGAGAGGAGAGGGGATTACAGGGTAGATTAACGGAAAAACATATGATATAATTGCGCTTGCGATTCACTGAAAAAATGAAATATTTTCAACTCCTTATTCGTATACTATAGTGAAGGCACAGAATTAAAAGGAGGAAACCAAAATGAAAAGACTTACTGTTGGAATCGTAGCAACGCTGGCTCTGTTCCTATGCCCCGGAACAGTCTTTGCGGATGACCTTGATGAAAACATTACACTCAAGCAGTCCCTGGAAGGATTTCAGTTCGCAGCAAAAGTAGTAAGACAGGCAGCTCTGAAAGAAGGCTACTCATGGGAAGAATCCCGAATGGTCGCGATTGCGGCAGGGGAAACTTTAAAGGAAGGCCTTTCAGGCGACAAGCTAATGAAGCAGGTCCGAACGCGCGCCAGGGAAAAGATAAAGGAAAATGAGCAGGCAATGGAGCAAACAAGGACTCGTACCCGGACAAGGACAAGAAACGAATCCGGAAACATGCCCGATGACGTAAAAAGACAAATAAACAGGGCAGAAGAAAACATCAGGGACGAAAGAGGCATTGCCAGGGATAAGCGTTAATAGTAACAGGCAATACAGCTAAAACATAAATTATTGCAGAGCTTTCTTTACCAAAGGGAGCTGCTGCAATATTTATATAATATTCACTACTTCCATGGTAAAAAAAAATAATGACAAACCAGTTAACTGATCATGAAATAATAGAGCAAACCCTTTACAACGACAGGGAATTCTATGGCCGGTTAATTGACAGGCACAAGAACTCTGTTTACAACTACGCTTACAAGCTGACTGGAAACCATCATGAATCAGAGGATATAACCATGGAAGCATTTATCAGGGCATACAAAAAACTGTCGGATTTTAAGTTCAGCTACAAGTTCAGGACCTGGGTCTATGCCATAGCAACCAACCTAGTTCGTGACAGGATTAGAAGGAAAAAACTGATAAAAATCATCCCCCTGAGTTTCCTTTCGCGCAGGACTGATGAGGACGAGTTTGAACAGGGAATACCTGACTCGGCGGATGGCCCGGTAGAACTCCTTGACAAAAAAGAATCCATAAACAACACAAAATATATTATAAACTCTCTTCCGCGCAAGTACAGGGAAGTCTTTCTTCTCAGGTGTTTGGAAGACATGCCCTATGACGAAATCGCGCAAATAACAGGCTTGCCCATAGGCACGGTTGAAAACAGGCTGTTCAGGGCAAAGAAAATCCTGATGGGCAACCATGAACTTATACAAAAATACTACGACAACAAAGGAGGATTCCATGAACAAGGATAAAATATTTAACAGATTAACACATGACATGAAACAAAGTAATGTCACCCTCCCTGAAGGCCTGACAAATAAAATTATGACCAGGGTAAGGGCAGTTGACATAAAGGAACCTGTTTCACAACCAGCTTCGCCCAGGTGGCTGAAACCCGTGACTGCCTTTGCGGTTATCCTCTGTGTATTAATAACATCTTCAATTCTGATAATACAAAAATCATCCAATACCATACTGGTCAAATTCAGCATAGACATTTTAGATGCAAGGCAGGTATCGTTGGTAGGAGATTTTAACGGCTGGGACGAGCAGGCGGTGGAACTGAAATATAAAAACGGCACCTGGAAAACGAAATTACGCCTGAAACCGGACAGGTACCAGTACATGTTTCTGGTGGACGGGGAAAGATGGATAGCCGACCCTCAATCAACGGAGTATGTTGATGACGGCTATGGTAAAAGGAATTCAATAATAGATATTACAAGAATATAAAAGCAGGAGCAAGCATGAACACAATAATTAAAACCCTATTAATATTAACTTTACTGGCCATATCCCGATCGGCTGAATCCCAGCCAACCAATCCCAGGAAACTTGCTGAATTAAAAACCATGATAGAGCAAAAAAGCAAGTTCACACGGGAAAACACAGACCGGCTCCTCTTGCAGATAGAAAACGCCTCAAAGGAAGGCCTACCTGCGGATTTTCTGATGAACCGTATCATGGAAGGACTGACCAAAAGGGCAAAATACAGTGTCATACAAAAAGTCATAAACAACCACATAGACAGCTTAACACGGGCGCGGGAAATACTTAACCGGTCAAAACAGGAATTCTCAAAGGAAACCAGGGAATACTACACCCTCTACATAGGAGAACTCCTTAACAGGGGACTGAAAAAGAACGAGTGGGCCCAGGTAATGGATTCATATGTGAAAATTGGCTCAGGCATAGAGGAAGCCTCTAAAACCTGCGGCATTTTAGTCCGGCTCACAGAAAGAAGGATTCCCAGGAACCATTGCCTTGATGTCATCTTACAGGGCATAAAAAACAACTATGAATTAAAACAACTGGAAAGAATAGGCCAGCTGTACATTGATTCTCTTGGCACATATCTTACCTCCGAGGAAATTAAAGACATTCTGGCACATGGCATTAAAAAACAATCCGGATTCTTCCATATCAATGACGACCTGCAGGAAATGAGCAGGCTGGTATTCAGGGAAAGAAAGAACTCCTTACACAGAACACAGATGGAACAGCTCAGGGAAGAACGAATAGATGATAAACGTTTTATGGAAAGGATTCATCCTAATGAAAATAATAAAAAATAAGGCCTTATTATTAACTTCTTTACTCTTACTCTTCAACACCGGCGCATTTGCAATAACCAATCACTTCTGGGGTGATGTGGATATTTCTGGCATATACTCTGATAACGTGTACAGAACAAGCAATAAATACGGTGACTTAGGACTGTTGACCAACATGTCCGCAGGCATGAGGACAAAATTCTCAAAGTACACCTTCTCCAGGATCAACTACAGTTATAAGCTGAAAAACTTTTTAATGGAGAATATAGAAAACAACTCGTCGCACCTCGCCAATGTCCTGTTCAAGCAGAGATTAGGGGAAATAGCGGTAATAAACCTTAACGCTGGTGGGGAAATGACGCACTTCCCTAATATCACCGTAGACAAGTACCTTATTACCCAGGACTCAACCAGGTTATTCGCCTTTCCTGAATTAAAGTTTTACCCTACAAAAAGCACCAGTCTCGGTATTTCAGGCAACCTCAATACAGTAACATTCCCGGAATATGACCTTGATTATACCGGGACAGGTATATCGGGCAGCATTGGCCAGGAATTCTCACTGTATACATACTTGAAAGCAGGCGGGAGTTACAATAATATAAATTACAGCGAAAGATATGTCTATGGCATCACGGGCAGCACCAGGACAAACACCAGCGACCTGCGGCTGGACACTGAAACCTCTCTATTTATAAGCCTCTCCCAGTATATATCAGTATTGAAAAGCAACCTCACCGTTGCCTACATATGGAAACAGTTGACCTCCAACGGCAATTACTTTGACTTCGGCCCTGAACAGTGGGAAGTATGGCAGGCCGGGGATTTAACGGGGGATGAAATACTGGTTGACAACTATTATAGTTATACCTCTGGTATCCTGGACGTCTCAGGCACTACTAAACTAAACAGTTCCATGAAATTAAACTATAAAATGACATACGGGACGAAGAACTATGTGGGCCGGCTCGCCAAAGACGTAAACGACGAGTTCATAACTCCTGATGCCATAAGAAGCGACACTCCCCTTATACTGAAGATTGAAATCATCAAATCTCTTACCGAGGAACTATATCTCGGCATAGGCAACCTTGAAATGAGCATACTCTACAAATACGAAAACAACAGTTCAAACGACTATCTCTATAATTACACTGCTAATAACATCAGTATTTTTGCAAAGTATTATTTTAGCAAGTGAGATAAATTCATCTGCCTGTATAATCGGAAACATTTCCGATTACATAATGTAGTAGTTGAACTTTTATAGCATATCGACGACAAACCACAACCCTCCGTATCCACCGATTTACATCAAAATCCACCAAGTTGTAACCAACATGGACACTATTTGGACAAAAGTTAGAAACTTTTTTCCTGAAATTGCCATGCCGGGCAAAATATAGCCGCCTTGCAGTTTCTATAGCTGAAAGTGTAGGATGTCATCCTCGCGCATGCGGGAATCCATAATAAAATAAAGTTGTCATCCTGAACGATAGTGAAGGATCTATATTATTTGACATATGCTTATCAGTCTAATATAATGGACACGTGTCCATTATATTGGAAAGGAAATGAACAAAAATGAAAATAGGAATTGTTATTTCAAGCAATGATGCGGAAACGTGCTGGAATGCTTTACGGTATGGCAATTATTGTTTATCCCAGGGAGATGATGTAAAAGTATTTTTTATGGGTAAAGGTGTTGAATACCAGAAGGTAAGCTTAGAAAAATACAATACGGTAGAACAGGCGGAGAAAATAATGAAGGATGGCGGTAAAATATATGCCTGCGGTAGTTGTATTAAATCACGGGCCCAGGAAAGTTCAGATATATGTCCGATTTCTACAATGAAGGATATGTATGATATTGTTAAAGAGAGTGACAAGGTGGTAACTTTCTAACATGAAAAAAGAAATCAAGTTAAAACCTATAGGGATTATCCATACACCTTACAAAGAAAAGAGAGGGATGCCGATCCAGGGAACATTTAAAGAAAGCGTCAAGGGTACAATTAAGCTATTTCCTGAATATGAAGCTGGACTAAAGGATATAGAAGGGTTTTCACATCTAATTTTGATTTACTATTTTAACCGGTCGACTGAAGAGAATCTTATTGGTAACCCGTTTCTTGAGAATAAGGAGCATGGCATATTCGCCATCAGAAGTCCTCACCGTCCGAATCACATTGGACTTTCAATAGTCAAACTAGAAAAGGTGGATGGCAACACAATTACATTTTCAGAA
>JAUXDE010000091.1 GCA_030618495.1 Clostridia bacterium | reverse complement strand
ATCAATCTTACCTCATTGTATAAATCTTTCAACCGCTTCTCTGACAATTTCACTTATTGGCCTGCCTGTTTTTTCTGCTGTTTTCCTTATCTCTGCATCCTGCTCTTTTCTTATTGTCCTTAGTGTTACCTTTAAGCCGACCGGAGAATATTTCTTAAAAGGCTCATCCCGACCATTTATTGTGAATTGCTTCTTTTTCGTAAAAAGAGCGGGAAAGTTTTTCTTCTACCTTCAATAACTCGCAGTAATGTGACCAGGATAGCATTGATTCAAATTTAGCAGACAGTGTCTGCCCTTTCTCGAATTTACCAGACATCGCCTTGGATTTTCAGCCATTTAAAGATTTGGCAGAATTGCCACTAAAGTAATTTATTTCCTCAGCTGATGAGTTATTTGTATTGATTCATTACGTTGAAAATTAATTGTCATAATAATCCCCAATTATTACAATTGAAGATTAAATATTAACACAGGGGCACAACAAATTTGTTACTTACCAAGCCATTTAATATATTCAGAAAACTTTATTGTTGACACATCCTTATTAATTTCATATGTTTCATCTGCCAGTGAAATAATCCTGCCTGTTTTAATATTTAAATCACAAAATGTTTTTTTCATGCGAATTATATTCCGGGCATCTTTTAACCCCAGAGTCATGCTTAATTTTATCTCACAAGGGAATAAGTCCATCCCTTTTGTGACTATTAAATCAATCTCCATATTATTATGCGTCCTCATATAATACAGCCTGTAATTCTTATTGTTATTAATTATTTGTTTAACCGTTTCCTGGATACAATAGTTTTCAAACAGAGGTCCGGATAATGGACCGTTCAATAAAATATTCTCATTTGTAATTCCTGTCAAATAACATACAATCCCGCTATCTATGAAATAAACCTTTGGTGACTTCGTTATACGTTTGCCTAAATTATTATAATATGGATTTAGCAGATAAATGATACGGCATGCTTCAAGGATAGAAATCCATCGTTTAACCGTATTTACCGCAATTCCGAGGTCGGCTGACAATGCGCTTAAAGACAATAACTGTGAACATCTTGAAGCCAGCAGTTGCATAAACCTTTGAAAATCCCTTAGATTACCTATGTCGTAAATATTTTTTATATCCCTTTCAAGATATGTCTGAAAATATCCCGAAAACCATTGATTAACATCTATTGATTTCCGGACATTTATTTGCGGATAAGACCCTCTGAGACACGAATGGACAAATATATCCTTAGTTTTAGAAGTAACTTTCTTTAATGACTTTATTTTTTTAATTTCATTATAACTAAAAGGCAGCAATTCAAATATTGCGACTCTTCCCGCAAGTGAATCACCAAGATTTTTTATAAGATTAAACTGCTGTGAACCTGTTATGATAAACCTGCCATTTACATTAGGTTTCCTGTCAATTTCCATTTTAATATAGGAAATCAACTGTGGCACGTATTGTATCTCATCATAGATTACATATTCACCCATAGTGTTAATAAATAGTTTCGGATCAGAAATTGCCCGCTCACGAATGAGAGGATCATCAAAAGTGATATATTTATGTGTTTTCGCGAATATTTTCTTTAAAATTGTGGATTTACCCGACTGCCTTGGCCCTGTAACTACGACAGCAGGAAATCCTTTGAATGCTTTAATGATTACATTCTCTATATCTCTGTTAATATACATCTTCCCCTCCTTGCTTATTCAATATAAATACAATCGATAAATTTCACCTATATATTAGCATATAAACAATAAATTGTCAAGACATATTTGCTATCACATAGCATATATGTCTTGTTAAAGAACTGTTCATGTGTCCCCTAAAGTGGCATCATTGTCTAAATCCTTCAACAGCGTCTCTGACTATTTCACTTATTGGCCTGCCTGTTTTCTCTGCTATTTTCCTTATCTCTGCATCCTGTTCTTTTCTTATTGTCCTTGGTGTTACTTTCAAGCCAACCGCAGAGAACTTCTTACAAGGCTCATAAAGTAATTTATTTTACCATCTGATGAATCATTTTATTAATTCATTATACATTTTGAAAAGCAATTATCAATAAAATATCCCCAGCTTTTGTCACATAATAATTTTAGTAATTCTAATTTATTTGACAAGAACAATTTATTATAATATCATACTCTTAATCATGAAGGAATTCCATCAAAAACTTATCTTTTTCCTATTCTTCCTGTCTGGCATATCCGCCCTTATATACGAACTCGTCTGGGTACGGAGGCTCAGCACCGTTATCGGCGCCAGTTCCTATGCCACCGGTACGGTACTCGCAGTCTATATGGCGGGCCTTGCAATAGGCTCATTTATTTTTGGCAGGTTAATAGATAAATACGATAGAAGGATTCTGAAAACCTCCGGATATATTCAATTAGCCATCGCCTTCTCTTCAATACTGGCGTACAACCTGCTGGATATTGCCTTTAAACTTTCCGGTTTCCTTAAATTCACCTACTGCTTTATGCTGCTGTTACTACCAGCCACTATTATCGGAGGGACCCTTCCGGTCCTGAGTAAGTTCTTCTATAATATAAAGGATACCGGTGAGGGCAGCCGAAGTACCGGGATACTCTATGCCGTCAATACCCTGGGAGCCGTCATTGGCGCATTCCTGGCAGGATTCCTCTTTATTGAAATACTCGGGTTGAAAACAACCCTTTTAACGGCTTCTGCCGTTAATATGCTCATCGGAATAACGTTTATCATGATGGACAGAAAATTAACCATAGGAACCTCTCCCCCGGAACCTTCCAGTCACTATCATTTGAACAATGAAGACCTGGTGGTACTTATAGTATACGGCATTACCGGTTTTATTGCTCTTTCCTATGAAGTGTTGTGGATGAGGCTTCTCCTTTTCAGCTGGAAGAGCACAGCTTATTCCTTCAGCGTTATCCTTACGGTATACCTGTTCGGTTCATCCCTGGGGAGCTTTGTCTGCGCAAGGATTACCAGGAAAATGAACAGGCAATCCGCCCTGTTCCTGCTGGGCGCGGCGGAGGCCCTGACAGGAATTTTTGTAATGATTTCACTGCCTTTAACGGTAAAGTTGCCGGAAGCATTTGCGAAATTCTCCGCTTCCGCCGGTTCGTGGCCGGCTTCAATGACGCTTAAGTTCCTGGCATCGTTTATAGCTGTAATAATCCCGGTATTCCTGCTGGGCGCAATGTTCGTCCTGGTAGTAAAAATACTGGAGCGTTCTTCCGGAAATGCTGGTAAAGTTACGGGCAGTATTTTCTCAGCCAATACCATCGGCTGCCTCCTGGGCCCTTTAGTAACGTCTTTCATTCTTGTGCCTGCCCTGGGTATTTCAGGTTCAATGAAGCTCATTGTGGTTATTAACCTCCTGCTATGCGCCCTTATACTGCTCATTGTAAAATCCCTTGAGGGTAAAAGCAGGAAAATAATAATTACCCTGATGGCTGCGGGATTCATCCTGGTAATACTGGTTCCGTCCTTCAAACAACACTTCCCGGGTGAAAAAGTACTGTATTACAGGGAAGGCCCTGTTACCACGGTAAAAGTCGTCCGCGGCTTCAATGATACTGCCAGCAGAATGTTCAGCAATAACTGGGAAGTGGGTAATTCTTTGCCGGGAAGCATCAGGTATGCCCGTATACAGGGATACCTTCCCCTCCTCCTGCATGGGAATCCCGGTTCGGTATTCCTGCTGGGCCTCGGAGCGGGAATGACGGCAGGAGCCGTATCACTCTTTGACTTACCCATAGACTGCGCTGAAATCGCTCCTGAAATCGTGGAAGGAGCGGCTTATTTCAGTAATGAAAGTTATAATATCCTTAATAATCCCTCTTTCAATATTATTATCGATGACGGCAGGAACCTGCTGCTCCGTTCAGCAAAAAAATATGATATAATCATCTCCGACCTGGTAAACCCGGGGAAGGATGTAGCCAACCTGTATTCCAGGGAATATTACGAAACCTGCAGGGCCAGCCTGCATAATAACGGCCTCTTCTGCCAGTGGATTTCCCTTGCGCAGGTGCCGGAAAAAGACCTGAAAATGATATTAAACGGTTTTTACCGGACATTCCCTGACTCATCTCTGTGGCTTATCGGCAGCGGAAAGCTTCTGGGCCTGGTGGGAACGATGAAGGAACTGAAAATTGACTTCAACTCAATAAAGCGAATGCTGTCATTAAACGATAGAATACTCAAGGATCTTTCTGAAACCACGTATACATCCCCCTTTACCCTGATAAGGTGGTTCCTCATGGGCAGTGACGGGATAAAAAAGTACGCGCGGGGGATCTCCGGGATGAACACCGATGACCACCCTTACATAGACTACACCGCGCCCAAGATGGCAAAGGACATTTCCGTCATGGCTTTTTCCGATGTCAATGAACTATCCCTACTGCGTGAGGATGTACTTTCATTAGTATCCGGGATAAAACCGCAGGAAAAAAATATTGCCAGGATGTACCTTGAATCAGGGAATTACCTGCAGAAAGGCAGGATACTATTCGATTCCGGGGATGAAAGGGCAGCCTTTCATGAATTCGAATCGGCCCTTGCAATAAATCCAATGGATGAAGACGCGAAATACCTCATGGAAATATCACCGGCTCATGAGAGGGCAGCCTTGAAGGCAGTGGAAAGAGACCCCTTCAATATAAACGCCCGGATGAACCTGGCTTATATTTATACCACGAACAATGAATTTGACATGGCAATAAGGCAGATAAACGAAGTCATCCGTATCCAGCCGCATTTTATGTTCTTCTCCAACCTCGCCAGTGTTTATGAAAAAAAAGGTGATACCAAAACGGCCATCAATAACTATAAGAAATCCCTTGAACTCAATCCCGGGTTCGAATTAGCAAGGAAAAAGCTTCAATACCTCCTTAATAACCGCGATTGACTTTTTATTTACTTTAATATATCATAATATTTCATGAATACTAAATCGCAGGATAAGAGAATTATAAAAACAATATTGCTGTTATTCTTCATCTCAGGGATTACAGCCCTGGTCTATCAAACCCTATGGGTGAGGATTTGCGGCAGGATATTCGGGGTCACCGTTTTCGCGGTAAGCTGTGTGCTCACCGCCTTCATGACAGGCCTTGCCGCGGGCAGTTTCTACTTCGGTAAACTTGTAGACAGGCGGAAGAATCCCCTCATAATCTGGGCTCTACTTGAACTCGGGATAGGTGTCTATGCCCTGGTATTCCCGGTATTCATACAGGCGGTAAACAGCATTCATATAGCCGTTTACAGGACATTCCACCCCGGGTTTGCAAGCCTGACAGTGTTACGGTTCATCCTTTCCTTCCTTATCATGATAATCCCGGCAGCCCTGATGGGCGGTACCCTGCCCGTACTAAGCAAATTCACGGTTAAGCGGATGAAGGAAATAGGGTGGAACGTAGGCTCGTTGTATTCCGTAAACAGCTTCGGCGCCGTAATAGGGACTTTCATTACGGCATTCTTCCTCATACACATACTCGGCATCAGGCTGTCGCTTTTTGTTACAGCCATGGTTAACCTGCTCCTGGCCTATGCGGCCTACCGGCTCGCAAAATCAGCCGGGCCGGAACCTGCGGATTCTAATTCGCCTGAAGCCGAATCATCTGTGGAAATGATACAGGGCGGTCTTTTATGGCTGGTACTCGCCGTTTTCTTTATCGAGGGTTTTGCGGCACTGGCGCTCGAAGTTATATGGTCGAGGATTTTTATTTTTCATTTTGGTAACAGTATATACTCCTTCACAATAGTCGCGGCAACCTTCATTGCGGGAATCTCGCTGGGCGGGTATATATCCTCAAAGTATGCGGACAGGATAAAGGATAAACTCCTGGTTTTCGGGCTGATCGAAATTCTGGCAGGCATCACCTGCTTCCTGGCATCATTGCTGATTTCATGGAAGGTACCCGGGCTCTTCCACCTGTTATCAGGAATTACCCGGATGGGGTGGTGGGGGCATACTTCAGCCAAGATAATCATTTCATTGCTTATAATGCTCGTACCTACCACTTTAATGGGACTGACCTTCCCGATAGTATGCAGGATTTATACTTCAAGCCTCCGGAGTACCGGGAGTCACGTGGGAAGCGCTTACGGTATTAATGCTGTGGGGTCCATCATAGGGTCTTTTGCGGGCGGGTTCATCCTCATCCCGCTGTTCGGGATAAGGCCCGGGATAACCTTCATGGCAATACTGATTATGCTTGCCGGGGGTATGGTACTCCTGTTTCATCCCGGGAAGAAACCGGCCTTCAAGGCAGTAACCTCCATGTTCCTTATCATAATGACACTGGTGTTCATCGTGGTCAAACTGCCTGACCACTATGTAAGGCATAACCGTTACCGGGACTTCGAATTGCTGTTCTACCAGGAAGGAATGAGCGGAACGGTAACGGTAACCAGGGACAGGGACAATATAAAGAAACTCTCAATAAACGGGACGAGCCTGGCAACAAACCTGTACAATCACAGGCAGTTGTTCCATATGCTGGCACACCTTCCCGCACTGCTTCATACGGAACCGGAATCAGCTCTCGTTATAGGCCTCGGTGGCGGGATGACCCTCGGGTCTCTTGAACAGCATTCAACGTTGAAGTATATTGACTGCGTGGAACTCTCCCCGGAAATAAAGAACGGGACCCGTCAATTCTCTTATGAAAACAAGAATGCCCTT
>JAUXDE010000040.1 GCA_030618495.1 Clostridia bacterium | reverse complement strand
AGGAAGTTGTTAAATAGACTTTTTATTACAGATAATTATTATGGCAGGATTGAAAAATATATTCAACTTTACAAACCTGCTCCCACGAAAATGAAAATAATAAATTATTTACACTACATTTCATTCTCTCAGATCATCATAGTAATAAAAACTCTAGTAAAATCAAGCATATTTTCAAGATATAGAGTGTTATTTTGGAAATTGATATTTAAGACATTAAGAATTAACAGTTCTCTTATCCCAAATGTTTTAATGTTGGTCTTGTTGAGGGAGTATTATAGTAATAGAATTCAATGATATAGATATTAAATTAGATGAATGAGATGAATGATTTATAAAACCAAACAAGTATTGACGAAATTATGGGGTCAGGTCTTGACATGTGACATCTTTTGAGGGAAGTTAAAGTTTTTTCCTGGGTAGTGTCAAGAATTTTTCGCACATTTGTTTTTAATCTATCAGGTAACGTTTTGATTGAGC
Organism: Clostridia bacterium; assembly: GCA_030618495.1. Taxonomy (GTDB): domain Bacteria; phylum UBA6262; class WVXT01; order WVXT01; family JAUXBS01; genus JAUXBS01. The sequence goes on along the minus strand of JAUXDE010000040.1, from coordinate 13,699 downwards.
GGGTTAAACGGCGCGGGGGACTATTATTTCAATTGCTTTGGGCAGGATGTCGATTTTTCCGGGCAGTTCCATTTCAAGTTCCTCGGCGTCGGCGTGGACCGGGAGTTTGTCAGGCGATGTTATCCTTATTTCCCGGGACTTCATGCAGGTTACGTCCCCGAGGTCTTCGTGTTTTCCCATGGCAAGCCCCGCCAGGTAACGGATTACGTCTATTCTTTTTCCCCCCCTGAAGAAGCGGGCATGAAGGTACCCGTCATCCATTTGGGCGTTTTTTGCCAGCCGGAGGTTATTCATTCCGTACAATTCTATGTTTGATACTATCAGGTTACAGCCGCTGCATTCGGTATCGCCCGACTGAACGGTGCATTTTGTGCCGGAATAGGTGAGGAACCCGTAGATGCCCATGATCAAATGCGCTGTCATGCCGCCGAATTTCTTCTTTATAAAGTTGTACCTGTTGACAAGCCGGATTACGTGAGTGTCAAACCCGATGCCTGCCCAGCACAGGAAGTGGCGTGATTCGGAGCCATTGTCAATTCTGCCGAGGTCAACCTTTTTAGTGTTCTTATCAAGAATAATTCTGCATGCTTCATCGGTATCATTCGGGATGCCGGCAGTTAACGCGAAAATGTTCATTGAACCTGCGGGGATTATCCCTATGGGCAGATGGTTGCCTGATAACAGCATGCCGTTAATCACTTCGTTAAGAAAACCGTCTCCGCCCACGGAAACGATGATGTCGTGTTTCCCGTCACGGATGCGCTGTGATATTGAGGATAGATCGTTTGGTTTGGCGGTTTCGCACAGGGTGATATCGTTTTCCCTGCCAAGGATTTCCCTTACCAGCGAGGATTTGTTGGTTCTTGACACGGGGTTTATAAATAACAGGATATTCATATTTATTGGTTTTATGCAGTTAATATTACACTACTATGAACATTTTATTTGAAATATGGCAAAAAGTCAACTATAATTAGTAAATTGCGGCGCGGACAAAAAAAGGACATGAAAGGAGCCGGACATGGCAAAACGTATACTTGTGGTGGATGACGAAAAGGAGCTTTGCGAATCAATAAGGCTTGCCCTGGCCTCCGAAGGATACGAGGTATGCGCTGTATCAAACGGTATGGCAGCGCTTGATGAATTGAAAAGTTCTTCACCGGATTTAATTATCCTTGATTTGATGATGCCCGGGATGAACGGGCTCAAGGTGTGCAAGAAGGTAAGGGAGAATCCGCTCAATGAGAAACTTCCTATACTGATGCTGACCTGCGTGGACAACAAGGAGACGCAGTTGAAGGGGTATGAACTGGGGATAAACGAGTACATGATAAAACCCTTTAGCGTGTGGGAACTGATAGCCAGGGTAAAAATACTGCTTGACCCCCGAAGGGCCGATGACACAAAAAAATGAAACAAAATATTATTACCCCCTCACCCTGCCCTCTCCCCCGAGGGGAGAGGGGGAAGAGAATTGGATATACAAGTAAAATGATTTCCCTACCGAAAGACGACGCCAATATCAATGAAATCTGTAATTCAATATCCGAGGGGAAGAGGAACGTCCGCGTTTGCGGATTATGGGGCGCCTCCAGGGCTCTTTTCGTCCTTGCCCTGAGGAAGAGAATTACAAATCCCATAATGGTTGTTTCTGAAAGGGAAGATGCTTCCGAAGCGTTCAGGGATGACCTCGGGGCGCTGGCAGGTTCCGGGGAGCAAATACGGTCTTACGTGTTTTCCCATGACCTGCAGGAACAATCGTTGATAGCCCTGTCCGGTTTATGTTCGCAGTTTCCCGCTCATTCAATTCTTTTTACCACGATATCATCAATGCAGACAAGAATCAGTTCCATGGATAATTTCATCGGGAATTCGTTTGACCTGAATACGGGACAGGTGGTTGACTATGACGGGTTAATGGGTGATTTTTCTTCAGCCGGGTATGAGAGGGTTGATATGGTAAGCCGGCCGGGGGAATTCAGCGTAAGGGGGCAAATAATCGATGTCTGGTCCGCCGGTTTTGAGAATCCCGCGAGGGTGGTTTTAGCGCGGGACAAAATTGAGGAAATAAAACGGTTTGACATAATGTCCCAGAGGTCAACCGGCCCGGAGGATGCTCTGCATATTATCCCCGCAAAACCCTGGCTCGACTCCAGGGAAGAGGGTACCGTTATACTGGACTGGCTTGCGGAGAACACGGTTGTTATCCTGGACAATATCAGCAGCCATTCGGTTGTCGGCGGCATGAATATAACGGATGATATCAGGGAAAAGACAAAAACTTCGGTCAGTTTTATCGAGCTGTCCGTACTGACGCAAAAAGGTTCCGTAAACTACGGGACACAACAGGTGCCGTCATTCAACGCGGATATAAACGGTTTTTTTAACCGGCTCGTGGAATGGAAAAATGAAGGAATGGGGATTCATGTTTTCTGCAACAACAGCGCCGAGAAATCCCGGCTGATAGAACTTCTGAACGAAACCGCCGGTGAAGGGGGAGGAAGGGCGCCGGAAGTGGATTTCAGAACGGGTTCTCTCAATACGGGTTTTGTCTGGGCGCAATTGAAACTGGTTGTGGTGACCGACGCGGAGATATTCAACAGGTATAAGATAAAACATCACTGGCCGAAGTTAAGGCAGACGCCTGCCGATTTTACAGAACTGTCCGAACTCAACATGAATGATTTCATGGTGCACGAGCGCTACGGGATAGGAATGTACCTCGGGTTAAACCAGATGAGGATAGAGGACAGGCTTGCGGATTACATAGTCCTGGAGTATGCCGGCTCAGACAAGCTTTATGTTCCCATTGAGGATTTCAGGCTGGTTCAGAAGTACATAGGCGCGGAAGGCCACATGCCTAAACTGAGTTCGCTTGACAGCACTTCATGGTCACAGGCTAAGAGGAGGGCCAGGAAATCCGTAATGGACATTGCAGGTCAATTGCTGGATGTCCATGCTGCAAGGCAGGCGTTGGCGGGACATGCTTTCCCCCTTGATTCTGACTATGAAAAGGAGTTTGCGGATGCGTTCATTTATGAACTGACTCCGGCCCAGGAGAAGGCGATAAAGGAAGTGGGAGGAGACATGGCCGGCAGGAAACCCATGGACCGTATCATCTGCGGGGATGTGGGTTACGGTAAGACCGAGGTGGCAATGCGGGCGTCGCTGAAGGCAGTGCTTGACGGCAAGCAGGTTGCCGTGCTGGTCCCGACCACCATTCTTGCCGAGCAGCATTACAATACCTTCGTGGAGAGGTTTGCGGACTACCCGGTTAAGATTGAAATGATGTCCCGGTTCAGGAGCAGGAAGCAGCAGGATGATATTGTCGGAAGCCTGAAGGAAGGACAGGTTGATATCCTGATAGGTACTCACAGGATACTGCAGAAGGATATAGAGTTTTCCGACCTGGGGCTTGTCATTATTGATGAAGAACACCGTTTTGGCGTAAGGCACAAGGAGGAACTGAAACAGCTAAGAAAGCTCGTTGACATTTTGATGCTGACGGCAACGCCGATACCCCGCACGCTTTCAATGGCAATGGGCAAGGTAAAAGACCTTTCTGTGATTAATACGCCGCCGCCTGAACGTATTCCCGTTGAAACTTATGTCGGGGAGTATGATGATGATACCGTAAAGGTGGCAATTAACAACGAAGTGAACAGGGGGGGGCAGGTTTTTTATATACATGACCGGGTGGACACTATCCGGAGTGTCGCTGAGTACCTGAAATCAATGCTTCCCGGGGTCAGGATATGCCATGCCCACGGGCAGATGCCGTCCCGCGAGCTTGAAAAGATTATGAAGGATTTTGTTGGCAAGTCGTACGACCTTCTGATATCCACGACCATTGTTGAGTCAGGCCTTGATATTCCGAACGTGAACACCATAATCATTTCAAATGCGCAGAAAATGGGACTGGCCCAGCTTCATCAACTGCGTGGGAGGATAGGAAGGGACAAGTACCAGGCTTTCTGTTACCTGCTTTATCCGAGGAAGGAACCGTTATCCGAAATTGCAAGGAAGAGACTTATGGTAATCGCCCAGCATACGGAACTGGGCGCGGGTTTCAAAATTGCCCTGAAAGACCTGCAGATACGCGGGGCGGGGAACCTGCTTGGGTCCAGGCAGCACGGGCACATAATGGACGTTGGATTTGACCTTTACTGCAAGTTGCTGGGGCAGGCGGTTGAAGAGAAGAAAACGGGCAGGGAAGTTCCGGAAGAGGGAATCCGCAGTCCTGTTGAAATAGACCTGCCTGTTGACGCCTTTATCCCAATGTCATATGTTTCTTCGTCCATACAGCGTATAAACATATACAGGAGGCTGTCTTTGGCTTCAGGCAGAAAAGCTATAGATGAAATTGCCGAAGAGCTTACCGACAGGTATGGAGAAATACCCCCGGAATGCCATATGCTTTTTGAAATCGTGGAAATAAGGCAGGCGGCAAGACTGTTGGAGATTAAAACCATTGAACAGAAAAGCGATGCCGTTGTGATAAAATTTTCTGATTATAAAAAAATAAAGCCGAAAAAGTTTTCAAGGATAAGCAAGGAAGATGATTGCCTGATAAAACTTGGCGCCGGAAATGAGTTCAGTATTGTCATAAAAGGCATGGGAGTTATTGATGAGAGCAGAATCAAGGAAATAAAAAATATATTGCAAGTACTGACATGATTTGTTATAATTATCCCTGAATCAGCTGATTTATAATATTATATATTTGATAAATACGAAGATTAAGGAGTTATAAGTGAAAAAAACAAGTAAACTACCGTTAATCGCTGTTTTGATTGTTGTGTTTACCGCCGGTTGCGGTAAAAGGGAAGAAGCGCTTGTCCGGATAAAGGGGGGAAGGATTACCCTGAAAAGTTTCCAGGAGGAGCTATTGAAGGTTTCCCAGAATCCGTATTACCAGGGGTTCCTGTCAACTTCTGGGGGAAAAAGGCAGTACCTGGAAGGGCTAATAGAGGAGAAGGTTCTTGTTATTCAGGCAAGAAAAGAGGAGTTACATAAGAGAAAGGAATACAACCAGAGAATCAGGGAAATGAAAGACCAGGTGCTTATAAGCTTCATGATGGAAGAGTTAAGGCAGAAACACATTTCTGTCACCGAAAAAGAGATTAATGACTACTATGAGGACCAGAAGGAGGAATTCCTTAACCCGGAACAGGTGAAGACGAGTCACATCCTGCTGTCAACCAGGCAGGATGCTGAGGAGGTTATGAAAAAATTAAAGGGCGGGGAAAAGTTCAGAGACCTTGCCAAAAAGTATTCCATAGATTCAATGACGGCCGCCAGGGACGGTGACCTGGGTTTTTTCAGCAGGGGAGACATGGTTCCTGAATTTGAACAGGCAGTATTTAATTTAGAGGATATAGGTGATATAACTGACATAATCAAAACGCAGTTTGGTTATCATATAGTGAAGTTAACCGGCAGGAAGAAGACCGGGGGAAAGAGCGTAACTGAAGCGAAGGATGAAATAAGCAAATTGATTCAGAGGAGTAAGTACAACAAGCTAATGGAACAGTATAAACGCGAATTAAGGGTTGACGTTGATGAAGAACTGCTTGAAAGTATGGTTGTTATTGATACGGAAGCGATCGTGAAGGAAGAAAAAAAACAAAAAGGAGAGGGAAATGAAAAAAAGCAATAAACTGACCATTTTGTCCCTGGTACTTGTTTTCAGCATTGCGCTGGTTTTATCGGCCGGGAAGGACCTTTCTGCGAAGATATTCAATAAGACAGTGGCAACTATTAACGGGGAGATTATCCTGAAAAGCGAGTACGAGGATAAACTTAACAGGCTGTTGAAGGAAATCCCGAAGGAACTGGACGACTCCGAGATGGAAGAACTGAAGGACCAGGTTCTTGACGAGATGATAAATGAAAAACTGATACTTCAGGAAGCGGAGAATAAAAAGATACATGTTACCAACAAACAAATTGAAGGCGGCATGGAAAGGCTTATGGCAGGGTTCCCGTCGAAAGAGGAATTTGAAAAAGAAGTGATAAGTAAAGGCATGAAAGTAGATGAACTCAGGGCGGATGTGAAGAAACAGCTGGTTGCCAATAAGCTGTATGAACAGGTGGTCATGAGTGAGGTTGTTCAACCGACCGAGAAGGAAATAGAGAAGTTTTACAAGGAAAACAAGGAAGAGGTCCATAAGCTTCTGGGAGAGCAGATATACAGGAATAAGGTGGAGAAGCACAAGGAGAAGTGGCTCCAGGACCTGCGGGACAAAGCAAGTATCATAAAGAATAAAATCGATTAAGTAAATACTATTTATTCATACATCAATAGGTTCACCTGAAGACGGGTGATATACCGCTGAATTACGAGTTTTGGAAAAAACACGATGTTTTTACGCCCGGGAACGGGCGTTTTTGATTTAGGGGAGAGATACAATGAAACCCTTGATAGCTGTGACAATGGGTGACGCGGCGGGAATAGGGCCTGAAGTTACGGTGAAGGCCCTTTTAACGGAGGAAGTCCGGGACATGTGCCGGGCGGTTGTTATAGGGAATGCCGGCGTTATGGAGAAGCAGTTTAACGGGATGGATGCCTGTTCCATGGGCATGCCGTCGGTTGCAGTGAAAAAAATAAGCGAATTAAAAGAAGCGGGCGGCTCCGGAAACGCCATTTATGTAATTGACCCGGCAGACATGGATTTAACTAATATCAGCCCCGGTAAAGCCCATGAAGCATGCGGCAGGGCGGCGGTGGAATATGTCAGGAAAGCCGTTGAAATGGTTATGCGGGGTGAGGTAAGCGCGGTGGTAACGGCTCCCTGGTGCAAGGAATCCGTCCGCATGGCGGGGTTTAAGCACGCGGGCCATACGGAGTTCATCGCGGAGCTTGCGGGAGTTGATGATTACGCAATGATGATTGCCGGCGGGAGCCTGAGGGCTATCCCGGTAACAAGGCATATTCCCGTCAGTGAAGTGGCGCATGAGCTTACGGAGGAAAAAATATACCGCGCTATTCTGCTGGCCAATGAGGCGCTCAAGAAATTCGGGATGGAATCCCCCAGGATTGCGGTTGCGGCTTTAAACCCCCATGCGGGGGACAACGGTATTATCGGTACGGAGGAGAAGGAAATCATTCTGCCTGCGGTTGAAAAGGCAAGGGGGGAAGGGGCGGACGTTAAAGGGCCCTTGCCCGCGGACAAGGTAATGTACGACACGGCGGGTTCAAGGTATGATATTGTAGTGGCAATGTATCATGACCAGGTGCTCATTCCCGTTAAGATTATCGCATTCGGCAGGAGCATAAATATTACACTGGGGCTGCCTTTTATCAGGACTTCTCCCTGCCACGGGACTGCTTTTGATATTGCCGGCAGGAACAAGGCTGATTCGCGGAGCATGGTTGAAGCAATAAGGTTTGCGGTAAAACATGAAAAAACGCTGGGGACAAAATTTTCTTATTGACCACAACATTGCCAGGAAGATAATAAAAGAGGCTGAAATCCAGCCGCATGATGCCGTATTAGAGATAGGCCCGGGTAAAGGCATATTGACCGGCGGTATTGCAGATAAAGCCGGCAGGGTTGTGGCGGTTGAAATTGACAGGGTGTTATCGGAAAGATTGAAGGAGAAACTGGAATCTTATAAGAACCTTGAAATCGTCAGCGATGATTTCATGAAAATTGACCTGGCAGAACTGTTGAAGCGTGTTTCAATCCCGGGGTTTCCGGTTAAGATTATCAGTAACCTGCCGTACAATATAACTACTCCTCTAATAATGAGAATTCTGTCAATTCCCCATGAGTTCAGGCCGGTGGAGTGCGTGCTGATGGTCCAGAAGGAAGTCGCGGACAGAATAACGGCTTCCCCCGGGGGGAAGGACTACGGAATGCTGTCTGTGGCGATCCAGTACCGCTGTGATGTCAGGAAGGTTTTCAGGGTTTCAAGAAATGTTTTTCTTCCAATCCCGAAGGTTGACTCTACCGTTATAAAGTTGTGCGTCCGGAAACAGCCGGAGGTGAGCGTTAAGGATGAGGAATTCTTTTTCAAAATGGCAAGGGCAGCGTTTTCCCAGAGGAGAAAGAAGATGTATAATTCCGTAAGCGGCATGCTTGGCGTGGAGAAAAGCGTTCTGTGGGAAGCGATGGAAGGGGCGGGGGTAGAGCGCGATATCCGACCGGAAAAACTGTCCATCAGCCAGTTTGCGGCCATTTCGGATTTGATAAAAAAACACTTGACGAAACAATGAATATGTATTACAATGTAAGACATATCATTAAAAAGGAGGCAGGAAAATGGCTGATGCAATAACGATAAGAGTATCCAAGCAACTTAAAAAAGATATTGATGAAGCTGCAAAAAAAGAACATGTTTCCAAAAGTGAAATATTAAGAGAAGCGATAGTAAAATATATCGCAATTAAAAAATATCGTCGATTAAGAAACAAGGTCCTTCCGTTTGCGGAAGCCCGGGGTTTATTGACGGATGAGGATATAATGAAGGAAATATCTTGAAAATTGTGTTGGACACAAACGTGATTATTTCCGCATTCGCAGGAAGGGGGATATGCAATGATGTATTTGAATGTTGTCTTAAACAACATGAATTCATTCTGAGCGATTATATAATAAAAGAAGTGGAAAACCATTTAGCCGGGACATTGAAATTACCCGGAACTGTTACCAGGGAAATAAAGGAATACTTGAGAAAAGAAGCTTTAATAGTAAAACCCGTAAAACTGTCAGGAATAAAATGTAGAGACAAAAATGATATTCCCATAATTGAGACTGCTGTCTCGGGGAAGGCTGATGTTATTGTAACCGGGGATAAAGATCTGCTGGAAATTAAAAAATACAAATATGTGTTGATAATATCTCCTCGAGAATTATGGAATAAATTGAAGAAAAACAGTACGGGTGATATTTAATAAATGCCCCATCTTTTCAATAAAGTTGTACCACTTTCATTAAAAATGTAACAATGTTACACCACCCGCCCACTGGGGGGCGGGAGGAAAGGATTGGATTTATAAATGAAAGTTATGGATTTTATTAAGAAAAACAAGGCGGTAATACTGATAACGGTGGTTGGATTAATCGTTTTTTCCAATACCTTCAGAAATGATTTTGTGTACGATGACAAGGAGTTCATCGTTGATAACAAGGCTATCAGGAGCCTTAAGAATATCCCGGGGTATTTTGTTTCCGCCCAGTACTTTTCAGCAAAGGGTGAGTTTTATATCTACAGGCCCATAGTTACTCTTACGTTTGCCCTGGACTACAAATTATGGAAGATGAATCCCGCGGGTTATCATATACTCAATACACTTTTCCATATACTCGCGGGCGTAATGGTGTTTTTCGTTTTAAGGTTGTTAATAAAGAAAGACCTGCCCGCCCTGGTTGGAGGCCTGGTATTCATCGCGCACCCCGTACAGACGGAGGCGGTTTCCTGGATTGCCGGCAGGGGGAACACGATATGTTTATTCCTTTGCCTGCTGTCCTTTTATTATTACATCAGGTACAGGGACAGGCTCAACGTTAAACAGTCCGGGGATTACAGGCTATCCGTTATCCTGTACGCGGTGGCGCTGCTGACAAAGGAAATGGCAATATGTTTCCCCCTTATCATCATAGCGTATGATTACGTGATGTATCCAGGAAACTGGTCGAAACTCATCTACAGGAAGAAATGGGATTTCAGCCTGCTGAAAGAGTACATCCCCTTTTTCCTGCTGAGCGCCGGGTACCTTGTTTTGCGCTATGCCGCTATCGGCAGGGTCAGCCAGCAGTCATACTGGGGAGGGGGCATAGTACCCACCATTCTTACCATGTCGAAGGTGTTCGTCCACTACGCCAGGCTATTGGTGTTACCCGTAAATCTCTGCGTGGATTACGATATACCGGTTTCAATGACAATCCTTGAGCCGTTTGTTATTTTCTCGTTCCTGTTTGCGGCAGGGTTGTTGCTGCTTTCGTTTAAGGCGCACAGGTATTCGAAGCTGGCGACTTTCGGTATATTCTGGTTCATCATCGCCCTTCTGCCGGTATCAAACATCGTGCCCCTGCAGGCATTGATAGCCGAAAGATTCCTTTACATGCCGTCGGTTGGCTTCTGCATGCTCTGCGCGGTTATTGTTTCAAAATCGGCAAGGTTCGCAAAGACGGAAAAAGCCGTGTATATTCTTGTGGCCGTGATGGTTGTCCTTTATTCCGTATTAACCGTGTTCCGCAACGCCGACTGGCGGAGCGATTTTACGCTGTGGTCAAAAACGCTTGAGAGCAGGGATAAGAGTTTCAGGGCCCTTACAAGCCTTGGAATTCATTATTCCGACAAGGAGGAATATGATAAGGCTATACGGTACTACAAGGAGTCACTTGAAATAAATCCGAGATTCATTATAACTTACAATAACCTCGCAAACACTTACCAGAAGCTGGAACGCTACGATGATGCCATAAGGGAATATGAAACCGCAATCAGGATGAATAAAAACTATTATGAAGCGTACGCCAACATGGGCAACGCCTACAAGAGGATGGAGAAATACGATTTGGCGATAGCCAACTACAGGAAGTCCCTTTCGATTAAAGAATCGTACGTGGACGCGCGGTTCAACCTCGGGGTCACCTACGCCGATACCGGCAGGAGCGATGAGGCATTGGAGATATACAAGAAGGTGGTTGAGTATGACCCTGGCCATGCAGAGGCGTACAACAACATGGCTGTTATATACAGGGAAAAGGGGTTGACTGACAGGGCAATAAAAATCTTCATGACCGCCGTGAAGAAGGACCCAGAATATACGGATGCGCACTTTAACCTTGCTATAACGTACAGTATCAACCGGATTGACGAGATGATTGAGTGGCTGCGGAAGACAATAGAACTTGACGGCGAATTCAAGGAAGCGCATTATAATCTTGGAGTCGCGTATGAGAAGAAGCAAATGATAGAAGAAGCAATAAACGAATACAACAGTGAAATCGATATCAATCCCGAGTATGCCTCTTCATACAAAAACGCGGGCATCCTGTACTATAACTCGGGAAAAAACGAACAAGCTGTTAAAAACTGGGAGAAGTACCTGGAATTATGTTCGGACGCTGTTGACGGGGCTGTCGTGGCAAAGGAAATCAAGAGGTTAAAATCGCTGAAAGTTGAATGACAACGGAAAAATAACAGGGAAACATGGAAAAGACAGTAAGATATACGCTTATAATTCTTTTGTTCCTTTTTACGGTTGTTTTTTTGATTCGGCCCGTGACATGCTCTGACGTGTGGTTCCACCTGAAGACGGGGGAGGTAATATTTAAAACCCACTCCGTCCCGAAACAGGACGCCTACTCCTTTACAGCCGAAGGGCGCAGGTGGATTGATTCCCACTGGCTCTTCCAGCTGGTTCTTTACGGTTTCTACGCTCTATTTGGAATCAACGGTCTTCCCTTGTTGAGGTTATTGGTATTTGCCCTGGCGTTTTTCCTTTTGTTTAAAACCGGTTACAGCAGGCGCAGGTTCATGGTTTCGCTGATTTTACTTCTTATCACGGTCTTAATGACAAACGAGAGGCTGCTTGTAAGGCCCGAGATGTTCACGTTTCTTTTCATGGCGTTTTACATGTACATCCTTAACGCCTACAAATACAAGAATAAAAATCTTATCTGGCTCCTGCCGCCGGCGCATATCGTGTGGTCTAACATGCACGGGCTGCACGTGATAGGTATAGTAATGGTGCTGGCGTACCTTGCGGGCGAACAAATATCCCGGAAGTTAAAGAACCTCAGGCTTCCGTTCAGCCCGCCGGATGCTCATATAATAGAGGGCAGGAAATACAGGAATCTTCTTATTGTCGCTTTTGCCACGGTTGCCGTGTCTTTTATCAACCCGCAGGGATTTTCGGGAGCGCTTTATCCTTTCCTAATATTCACCGAGATCGGCAGCGGGGCAAGCGAATGGATGCAGCTGGTGGCTGAGCTAAAACCGTCCCTGTACAGCGCGGGTGACGAACTTGCGGTGGTCCTGTTCAAGCTTACGATACTGATGTCCCTGGCAAGTATTCTTATAAATATCAGGAAGTTAAACGTAAGCAATGTGATAATTTTTGCAGGCGTCCTGTACGTGTCGCTGCTTGCAAGAAGGAATATGCCTTTACTCGGATTTGTCGCGATGCCCTTGATATTCGATAATATTAAAGGTGATTTACCGGCATTCCCGGGAATTATCCCCAAAAAGAACCACCGGGAGCTTATTGCGAAAACAGTTCCCGTTATGAAACATGTTTTCCGGCTCGTGACGGGGATATTAATAGTCGTGGGTATTGCGGGAATAATTACAGGCGGTTATTATTATAAAAAGAGAAGTCTCTCGTGGTTCGGGCTGGGGGAGTCGGAAACGGAATACCCGTCAAGGGCGGTTGATTTTATCAGGGAAAACAATATCAGCGGAAATATTTTCAACAACGGCAGTGTCGGTGGATACTTCACCTGGAGGTGCTGGCCCGAAAGGAAGGTTTTCATCGACGGCAGGTGGGAGGTGTTCGGGGATGAATTCCTGATTGATTACTGGAAGATGATAAACCGGTCTTCATCATGGGAGGTCATTGCCGCAAAGTACGGTATTGATTACACTCTCTTCACCCACGGTTCATCCGAATCCCGGAGGTTCATCCCGGAGTTGTACGCGTCTCGTGACTGGGCGCTCGTGTACCTCGACGGCATCGCGTCCGTATTTGTAAAGCGCGTTGTGGAAAATGAGGATATGATAAGGAAATACCGTACTGATTTTAATGACCATGCAGGGATAGAAAGAAGAATAGAGACTGCGAGTAACGGCAGGGGGGCATGGAAGTTCAGGCAGGCGTACCTGCGCCATAACACGGCGAAGAATTTCCTGGAGTTGATAGGGATGGATGATGCCGCGGAATACGAATACAGAAAAGCGCTGGACATATATCCCGGGTTTTACGAGGCGCAAAGCAGCCTGGGGGTGCTTTATCAGAAGAAATTGAAGTGGGATGATTCCGAGAACGCCTTTAAAGAGGCGCTCAGGCTCAAACCGGACTATGCCGAGGGTTACGTCAATTACGCCAACATGCTTTTTCGCAGGGGTTATCACGACCGGGCGATAACAAAATACAGGAAAGCAATCAGCCTCAAGCGCTCCTACGCGTCGGCGTATTTCAACCTTGCGGCATTGTATGATGCGATTGGAAAAAACGGGGAGTCGATAAAAAATTATAAAATTGCCATAAGGAAAAAACCCGATTATACCGAAGCGTACAATAACCTCGGCGCGGTTTACAGTAAAATGGGCATGAATGAAAAGGCAATCGGCATGTTCAGGAAGGCAACCCGGGTAAACCCGCAGTACTTCGACGCGCATTTCAATCTCGCCATGAGGTACAGCGGCAGTGACTGGAACGCCATGATAAGCGAGCTTGAGAAAGCGCTGGAGTTAAAACCGGATTACAGGGAACTTAACTACAACCTGGGTATTGCCTATGATAAGACGGGACAAACGGAGAAGGCAATAGAGGCGTACAAAAGGGAGATGGATGCAAATCCCGCGTACGCGTCGGCGTACAAGAACGCGGGCATCCTGTGTTTCGGCAGGGAGGATTACGGCAAGGCGGCAGGTTATTGGCGGAAGTACCTGGAACTCAATCCTGGGGCCGGAGACGCGGAACTGATAAAAAAAGAAATAGATAAAATGCCAAAGACAGGAAAGT
>JAUXDE010000016.1 GCA_030618495.1 Clostridia bacterium | reverse complement strand
GCACATACATATGAAGGCGAAAGAAATAAAGGACCTCATAGAAAAAGTAGAGGCTTTCGGCGAAAATAGACGAAGCGTTCTCGTGTCCCTTGGTATACCTGAGTCAACGTATTACGGTTGGCGGGGGACGTATAAGAGGGAAGGAATATCTGGCTTGAAGAAAAGGTCAACGGCGCCGGGGAAAGTGTGGAACAGGGTACTGCCTGAAGAAGAAGAGACAATCCTCAAGGTATCCAAGGACCACCCGGAACTCACGCCGCGGCTGATTGCGGTGCATATAACCGACAACAAGGGCTTCTCCGTCGGGGAGAAGACCGTTTACCGATTGCTGAAGAAGTATAACCTTATAGAGCCCCGGCCGCTGAAAGAAATACCGGCGGCAAAGGAATACAAGAGGAAAACAACAAGGTCCGACGAGATGTGGCAATGCGATGGCACCAATATGTTTATTCGTAGCTGGGGCTATTACAAGTATATACCGGTAATAGATGATTATTCGCGGTATGTGCTCACGGATGAACTGAAGCTTGATGAAACAGGGTATAGCATCAGTGATGCGATAGAATCAGCCATAGAAGAAGCAAAGAGGCTCGGGCACAGTCTTAAACCTCCACCGGTTTTGCTTTCAGACAACGGTCCCGGGTTTAGGGGGGATACATTATCTGAATATCTCTGGGTGCATGGGATAAAACACAGGTTCGGCAGGCCGTATCATCCTCAGACACAGGGTAAGGTAGAAAGGTTCAACAAGACGACTAAGAGCAAAACCGTGAACTTGATAGTTTACAGTTCCCCGGATGAATTGCAGAAAGCTCTGAAGAAAGCGGTATGGGAATACAACCATACCCCGCACAGTAGTCTTAACAATGTGAGCCCGGCTGATGTATATGCCGGCAGGAAGGAGGAAATCTTAAAGCGCAGAGCAGAACTAAAAAGATTGACATTGGAGAAAAGAAAGAGGTATAATTTGGGAACAGGGGGAAATGAGGTAAAGTGACTAAGTACACCTTAAACCCTCTCTTAATTTATGAGCCGATTTCTCCAGAAAGTCCTGAACTGTTACACTTATAAAAAGAAATTCATGCAGGTTTTATTGAAAGGAGAAGGTAAATGCTGGACACAAATTTAAAACATCTTGAAACAGAAGAAGATGTTAAGAAAGTAATTGAAAACAATGAGAATGTCATGGTTTGTTGCGGAAGAATGGGGCCGATGTGTATTCCTGTTTACGGCATTATGGAAGAACTGGAAGATAAATATCCGAATGTTGTGTTCCGGGATCAGGATTTTGATATCCCCGCAGCGGAATTTATTAAGACTTTAACGGAATGCGCATCTTTTATGGGGTTACCTTTTACGGTATATTTCAGGAATGGAAAAGTCGTGGCAGCCACGACCAGTATTCAAAGCAGCGCCCAGGTAATGGAAATATTGGATAAGGAGTTCGGTAATTCATCATAAAAATCCTTAATAGGAGCCTGGCGGAATAAAAAAGGGTTTCTTGTATGAGTATAAAAAACATACAAGGGAGATTAACAGTTTAAAAGGAGGGATTTTCTATGCATGCAACAATTCAGAAACCTTTAGATGAAATTATTGAGCATTTGAAGGATGGAGAAAAAGTTTTTGTTATAGGATGCGGGAATTGCGCGGAAAAATGCCGTTCAGGCGGTGAAAAAGAATGTAGTGAGATGAAAGTCCGTTTAGAAGAGAAAGGTGTAAAAGTTACTGGATATGCAGCCACGGAAAGCGGAAAAAGTCTCTGTAAATTAGCTCTTACAAAGGAAGTGCTTAATGTTAAACATAAAAAAGAAACAGGGGTAGCAGATTCTTTCCTGGTCTTAGCTTGTGGACAGGGGATACATACGGTAATGGACGCAACTGGAAGTAAATTAATTCATGCCGGGTGTGATACTATTTTCGGTGGTGAAACTGTAACAGATGATTTTATTACCGAATATTGTTCATTATGCGGGGAATGTATTGTGGAATATACCGGGGGGCTCTGTCCTGTTACACTATGTTCCAAGAGTCTTTTGAATGGGCCCTGCGGCGGTTCCAAGGATGGTAAATGCGAAGTTGATAAGGAACAGGACTGCGGATGGCAGTTAATTTATGACAGATTGAAAAGTATTGGTAAGCTCGATTCTTTAAAGCAGTACAGGGAGCCTAAAAATTACGCTAAATGGAGCAGGCCGCGTAATATAAAACTAGATGGTGGGAAGGCAACGTTTCAATCACTGGCGGGTAAAAGAATAATATCATCCATACGGGAGGAAGGAAAATGAATAAGTTGAAAGAAGCGTTAAACGCTGGAGAATTTATTGTTACAGGTGAAATAGCTCCTCCAAAAGGAACAGATACCGGAAAGGTGATGGAAGAAGCTAAAAAATATTTAAAAGATAAAGTATGCGCGGTAAATGTTACTGATAATCAAAGTTCGGTTATGAGGCTGGGTTCCATGGCGGTGTGTCACCTGCTTGCTGATGAAGGGATTGAGCCGGTATTCCAG
Organism: Clostridia bacterium; assembly: GCA_030618495.1. Classification (GTDB taxonomy): domain Bacteria; phylum UBA6262; class WVXT01; order WVXT01; family JAUXBS01; genus JAUXBS01. The sequence continues at coordinate 19,058 of JAUXDE010000016.1, read as the reverse complement.
TTAACCTGCAGGGACCGTAACAGGTTAGCTTTGCAATCTGATATTATCAGCGCATGGAGGCTGGGGATTAAGAACATATTATGTATAACAGGAGACCATATAATACTGGGAGATCATGCGGAATCAAAACCCGTATTTGACCTTGATTCTGTTCAGTTGGTTAAAGCAGTGACAAAATTGAATGAAGGGTATGATTTAGCAGGGCATGAACTCGAAGGCAAGCCGGAATTATTATGTGGTGCAGTGGTAACTCCCGAGTTTGAACCGGTAGAACTCCAGATAATAAAAATGGAGAAAAAGATAGATGCTGGAGCGAAGTTTTTTCAGTCACAGGCTATTTACGAGCCCAAGAATTATGAGATATTTATGAATAAGGTGGCAAACTTTAAAGTTCCTGTATTGGCAGGAATTGTTGTATTAAAATCCGCGGGAATGGCAAAGTACATGAACGAAAATGTAGCGGGAGTTTTTGTTCCTGATGGGATAATCAAAGAAATGGAAGAAACGAAGAAGGATGACCGCAAAAAGAAAGCTGTAGAAATCTCAGCTCGTATTATTCGCGAGATAAAACCCATGTGCCAGGGTGTTCACATAATGTCTTTAGGCTGGGATGATATTGTTCCTGAGATTTTAAAACAGGCTGAAATTGGATAATTGATGTTCCATCTGGGTACGATGTTCCTTCCTATTCCCAGTAATAAATTAAAAACCGCTTGACAAATAATACAGTGTATGATATAATGGTATTGACAATGGTTATCATTACCAATAAGGAGACGGTATGGCGCAAAAAGGATGCGGCTGGGAACATAAATTCAGGGGATGTGGATACAGGGTAACTATTCCAAGGCAGGCTGTCTTAGATAAACTTAGTTGTAGTTCAAAGCATTTATGCGCTGAAGATATATATATATCCATTCATAAGAAATATCCGGGGGTTGGTTTGACAACCGTATACAGAACACTTGATTTATTGATAAATATGGGGTTGGTTCACAGGTTCGATTTTGGCGATGGAAAGACGAGATATGAATTAACAGAAGGCAAAAACAAGGAACATCATCACCACCTTGTTTGTACTGAATGCGGCAGAATAGTTGATTATAATGATTTTGTGGATGAGGAGCTGGAGTTTTTAAAACGGGCAGAAACCAATTTATCAAAGAAACACAAATTTAATATAAAATCGCATCAGATACATTTTTATGGACTCTGTAACAGTTGTAGTAAAGGGAAATAGTACAAAAAAATTTAAATTCTTAATGAAAATGATTGTCATTAGCAATAATAATAACAAAGGAGGTGATTAAGATGCCAGGAGGCGACAGGACAGGTCCTGCAGGACAGGGAGCGATGACCGGTAGAGCGGCCGGTTACTGCGCAGGTTATTCTGTGCCGGGTTACACAAATTCTATTCCGGGAAGAGGTTTAGGTTTCCGGGGAAGAGGAAGAGGAGGATTCGGCAGAGGATTTGGAAGAGGATTTGGTAGGGGTTTCGGAATGGCTTATCCTAATTATGGATATGGAATGCCATATGGAGAAGTCAATGTGAGTCCCCAGCAGGAGGCTGATGCGCTTAAACATCAGGTTAAAGGAATGGAAGAAGAAATCAAAGCGATGAACGAGCATATCAGTACGCTTGAGAAAGAATCCAAGCAGGAGAAATAAAACAGCAGGGAAAAGAGCCATGCTGATGCCTGGCTCTTTTCCCGGCGTTGAGGAGGAGAGTATAATGAAAATAGCAATATCTACGGATGAAGGTTCAGTGTCCGCTCATTTTGGAAGGTGTCCGTCTTTTACTATCGTTGATATTAATGATGGTAAGGTAATAAGCAAGGAAGAAATCAATAATCCGGGGCATCAACCCGGTTATATTCCTGAGTTTTTGTCCAAAATGGGGGTAAATTCTATAGTTGCCGGAGGGATGGGAATGCGCGCCCTGGAGTTATTCAAGTCAAGTAATATTAAGACAATTATGGGTATATCCGGGAGCATAGATGATGTGGTAAGTCAATTGTTGTCAGGTGCACTTGAAGGAGGAGCAAGCACATGCAACCCGGGAGACGGAAAGGGATACGGGGTCGATAAGACTGTATGCGAACATGAGGACTGATAAGAGAGGATTATTATGAAAATATGCATAACTTCACAGGGGGATAAGCTTGAATCAATGCTTGACCCGAGATTTGGAAGGTGCAGTTACTTCATTGTGGTTGATACGGAAACCATGAAAAATGAAGCGATTGAAAATTCCAGTACGGAGGCTTCGGGAGGAGCAGGAATAAAGTCAGCGCAGTTAATGGCGGAAAAAGGGGTTAAGAAGGTTTTAACAGGGAATTGCGGTCCAAATGCTTTTCAGACGCTTAAGGCTGCAAATATTGAGGTTATTACCGGTTTATCAGGAAATATTAAAGATATTCTAATGAGATACCTGAATGGTGAATTAAAGAATGCGGATGAAAAACCAAGCGTGGAAAGCCACAGTGGAATGAAGAAAGGAGTCTGACATGCCGGGAAAAAATGGAACCGGTCCGTTAGGACGGGGAGCAGGAAGAGGACTGGGCGGGGGATTAAAACCGGGAAAAGGCCCGGGAGGGAATTGTATCTGCCCGAGTTGCGGCGTAAGAATTCCCCATCAACCCGGGAATCCCTGTACTACTATAAAGTGTCCTGATTGCGGCGCAAATATGACACGAGAATAAAGAATGAATAATACTTGGAATTCATATGTTGAAAAATATGACGCCTGGTTTGACAAAAATAAGTTTGCATACCTTTCTGAATTAGAGGTATTAAAGAAATTAGTCCCTTTAAACGGAAAAGGCCTGGAAATAGGAGTGGGTACGGGTAGGTTTGCAAAACCGTTAAACATTTCCGTGGGGATTGACCCTTTGTGGGGTATGCTTGAAGCCGCGGTAAAAAGGAAGGTAAAAGCGTTTTACGGAAGAGGGGAAGAGATTCCTTTTGAAGAGGAAGAGTTCGATTATGCTCTTATGGTTACTACCCTATGTTTTGTTAAGAATCCTGACAAGGTGATTAAAGAGGCAAGGAGAGTTATTAAAAGCAATGGTGAAATTATTATAGGAATAATTGACAGGTCAAGTTTCATGGGGAAGCATTATATGAACAAGAGTAAAAGCGTATTTTATAAAAATGCCAGGTTTTATTCTGCCGAAGAAGTTATTGAATTACTTAAAAATAATAATTTTGTAAATATTAAAACATATCAAACGCTATTTCAGTTACCTGGTAAAATTAAGAAAATTGATAAAATAGAAAAAGGTTATGGAAAAGGAGGATTTGTAGTTATTAGTGGGAATAAGTGTAAATAACAGGAAATGACACATTGGAAATATGTGACAGGAGAAAATGAATGGCTAACAAGGAAGAAGTGAATAAGCAGATGGATATTCTTTTAAAAAGTAATATGAATAAAATTCAGAATAAAATACTGGTTTTGAGTAATAAGGGCGGGGTGGGAAAGAGCACTGTCTCAGTTAACGTAGCGGTGTGCTTGAGTAAGAAGGGATTAAAAGTAGGACTGCTTGATGCTGATATTCACGGTCCTTCAGTTGCAAGAATGCTTGGGTTTGAAGGCAAGAAACTACAGAATGGCCCCAATGGAATAGTTCCATATGAGGCCAGTCCCGGGCTGGTTGCGGTTTCAATGGCCGCAGTACTGGGTAATATTGATACACCGGTGATATGGCGCGGGCCCATGAAGGCGGTAGCAATAAAACAGTTTTTAGCGGAAGTTGATTGGGGCGCAAGAGATTATTTAATAATTGATTCTCCTCCCGGAACAGGGGATGAGCCTTTATCTATATGCCAGCTAATAAAGGACTTGAACGGGGCAATTGTAGTCACAACTTCGCAGGAAGTAGCCCTGCTTGATTCAAGGAAATGTATTAATTTCTTAAGAGAGCTTAAAATACCCATTATTGGAATAGTTGAGAACATGAGTTCCCTTTTGTGCCCAAAATGTGGAGAAAAAATAGATGTATTCTCTTCAGGAGGCGCAGAGAATACCGCCAGGGATATGGGAATACCATTTCTGGGCGGGATTCCTTTTGATCCTGAAATAGTAAAAAGTTCAGATAAAGGTGAACTTCTTGTTGAAACACATCCTGAATCTAAAGCAGTAAATGTATTTAATAATATATGTGATTCAATAGGCGCAAGCACTAAAAATAATAAATGATATGGATATAAGTATTATTGCAGAAGCATCAAGTATTTTACAGCGATATTTTGTTGGATGGGGGATATCTATATTAATTGATAATAATTTGCTGTTTGATACTTTCAGCAATTATCGTGTTTTGAAAAAGAACATGGAAAAACAGAAGGTGAATGTTGCTGATTTGAAGTATGTGGTTATTTCTCATGAGCATTGGGACCATACAAACGGATTGTGGTATGTTTTGGATTGCAACCCCCGGGTAAAGGTTTTTATCTGCCCGGGATTTAGTGATGAATTCAAGAAAAAGCTGGGGCAATATAAGGTGGAAGTAATTGCGGCTCAGAAGACCACACGAATAAAAGAGGGGGTATATACAACAGGTGAAATGTCCGGCAAGTATAATAATAGTCCTTTAAGTGAGCAATCGCTGGTTATTAAGAAAGACAAAATATCAATTATTACAGGATGCTCACACCCCGGAATAATCAATATTGTTAAAAGAGTTAAAGAGGAGTTTGCCTTGCCGATTGAACTTGTTCTCGGAGGATTACATCTTATGGATAAGGCAGAAAAGCAAATTCAAGAAGTTGTTGAGCAACTAAAATCCCTTGAAGTAGAGAAGGTTGCTCCGTGTCATTGCACCGGAAGCAAAGCAAGAAAAGCGTTGTTTAGTGAGTATAAAAATAATTGCTTGAATGTAAGGGCCGGAATGAAATATTCAATTTAGCAGCCAACCGGAAATACCTGGGATGGAAAGTTGGAAGGAGAAATTATGCCAGTAAATAAAGTGGCAGTTGTTGATAAGAAAATGTGTACCGGGTGCGGGCTTTGCGAGGATACCTGTTTGGAAGAAGCAATATCCGTAGAAGACATTGCTGAGGTTGACAGTGGTAAATGCACGGGATGCGGTAATTGTGTTGAGGATTGTCCAAATGAAGCAATTAGTTTAGAATAAAGCATATATACCTTAAAAAAATAATAGAAGTATCCATTAAAAGGAGGAATGAATAAAAATGTTAAGCACAGAATTAGAACATCTTGAAACAGAGGAGGATGTAAAAAAGGTTCTGGAAAACAATGAGAATGTCATGATTTGTTGCGGAAGAATGGGACCGATGTGCATTCCTGTTTATGGTATTATGAAAGAATTGGAGGAGGATTATCCGCATGTTGCGTTTCGGGATCAGGAGTTTGATGTTCCTGCGGCAGATTTTATTAAGGCTTTGCCGGAATGCGCATCTTTTATGGGATTACCATTCACGGTATATTTCAAGAATGGAAAGCTTGCTGCAGCCACGACAAGTGTCCAAGTCAAAGATCGGGTAGTAGAAATATTAAGTAGGGTATTTGGTGGTTAACTATTAAAGCAGAATATTCTATTGAAATGATTGAAGGTATTATAATTTAAGGAGATTTTTATGCATGCAACTATTCAGAAAAACATGAAAGATATTCTCGGTTGTTTAAGAACAGGTGAAAAAGTATTTGTGGTTGGATGCGGTAATTGCGCTGAGAAGTGCCGTTCGGGTGGGGAAAGTGAGTGTAAGGCCATGAAAGTCCGGTTGGAAAAGAATGGGGTAGAAGTGACGGGATATGCAGCCACGGAAAGTGGAAAATCACTGTGCAAGCTTTCTTTAGCTAAGCAGATGATAAATATTGACCATAAAAAAGAAACAGAATCGGCTGATTCATTTCTAATACTTGCCTGCGGGCAGGGGATACATACAGTAATAGATGCTACTGCCGGTGGAATTGTTCATCCGGGATGTGATACGATATTCGGGGGTGAGACGGTTACCGATGAGTTCATTACTGAATATTGTTCTCTATGCGGTGAATGTATTGTAGATATTACCGGAGGTTTATGTCCTCTTACACTATGTTCTAAAGGTCTTTTAAACGGTTCCTGCGGAGGTTCAAAGGATGGTAAATGTGAGGTTGATTCAGAGCAGGATTGCGGCTGGATGCTAATATATGAAAGACTAAAGTCCATAGGAAGACTTGATTGCTTGAGTCAATACCAGGAGCCGAAAAATTATGCCAGGTTCAGCAAGCCCAGGTCGCTGAAATTGGATGGAAGAAAATCCACCTTCAAATCACTTGCGGGTTTAAATACGGTTAAATCACAATAAAGGCAACATGAAAAAAAACAATAATGATATTATGAATGCCAGAATCATAGCAAATCATAAGTTATATATGACTAAGATAAAACGTTATAGAAAACTCGGTTATGATGTTGAAAAAAACAGAGAGTATATTATTAGTAATGCAAAACCACTTCAAGGAAACATCCTTGAAGTAGGTACAGGTAAAGGACATATGGCAATAGTTATGGGGAAAGAAGGATTTAAATTTACCAGTGTAGATAATTCCAGGGAAAACCTGGATATAGCAAGATTGAATATGAAGTACTTCAAACTGGAAGATAGGGTAACATTTAAGAAAGAAAACGCGGAAAACATGAGTTTTATTGACAATGTATTTGACACAATAATCACAGTTAATACATTTCATGAGTTGAAAAAGCCTATAAAGGTTATTGAGGAGCTTATTAGAGTGTTGAGGCCGGGTGGCAAAATTGTTATTAGTGATTTTTCGGCAAAGGGATTCAATATAGTTGATAAACTTCATCAGGCTGAAAGTTCGGTTCACACGAAGAAAAACGATAAAAAATTTAAAGATATAGAAGAATATTTTGTAAATAAACATTTCAAGGTTAAATATATCTGCAATAAATACCAGCAAATACTAATTATGTCAGAAGAGGATAAATGATTATATCGATTGCAAGCGGTAAGGGCGGTACCGGGAAAACCATAATATCAACCAGCCTGGCATTATCGCTGGATAATAATGTTCAGTTTCTTGACTGTGATGTTGAGGAGCCCAATGCCCATATTTTTCTTAAGCCCGAATTGGCGGAGAGTCATCCGGTATATATCCCCGTTCCTGAAGTGGATGAGAGTAAATGTAATTATTGCGGGAAATGCCAGGAGATATGTGCTTATAATGCAATTGCAGTCGTAAACAAAAAAGTACTTGTTTTTCCGGAGCTTTGCCACGGGTGCGGCGGATGTACGCTCCTGTGTCCCGAGAAGGCAATAAGAGAAATAAATAAGCCGGTAGGGGTTGTAGAAAAAGGAAGGGTTCCCGGGGCTGGCTCAGGCATTGAATTTATTCATGGGAAGTTGAATGTCGGAGAAGTAATGGCTCCCCCGGTAATAAGAGCGGTTAAAGAATGTATTGTAAAAGAAAAAATAGTTATTATTGATGCTCCGCCGGGAACATCCTGCCCCGTTATTGAAGCTGTAAAGGGGAGTGATTTCAGTATTCTTGTAACAGAACCTACCCCTTTTGGATTGAATGACCTGGTACTTGCGGTTGAAGTGTTGAGAATATTAAGAATTCCTTTTGGGGTAATAATAAACCGGTCGGATATGGGGGACGGTGAAGTTAGTAAATACTGCAAGAAAGAGGATATCCCTGTTTTAATGTCTTTGCCATTTTCAAGAAAAATTGCAGAGAGTTACTCAAGAGGAATTTCTATTGTTGAATCACAACCGGAATATAAGGCTGAATTTAGAAAATTATTTAATGAAATAAGTGTGAGAGTTGCGGATATTAAGCGAATAAAGAAGTAAAAGTGTTTTTCGGGAATATAATGGCGGAAGGTGAAATGACCGTAAAAAAGATACTAAAACAAATCGGAGTGGAGAAGAAAACACATCAGGATTTGCATGTTACAAGGTTCTTTTCTTCTTTCGTGGTTGTATCAGAAGGGAAAGTTATTAAAGTAACAGATCCTTCCCTTAAGTATTGTCCCCTCGCCGGTATTTTGTATGGCAGTATAAGGCATGCAGGAAAAAATGCTGTCAATTTAAGAGAAGTGATAAAGGGAACAATAGAAGAAAAAATATCCAGGTATGGTTTTTTTACGGAAAACAGAGAGCTGTCCAGGAAAGATATAGCCATCCCTTACGGAGCCTCGGAGATGATGATGTACGCTATGAATAAAAATATCATTGATTCGGCCGTGGTCGTTTGCGACGGCGCGGGGACTGTGATTACGGACAGCCCCGAAGTAATCCAGGGAATCGGTTCCAGGATGAACGGTCTTTTCCTGACTTCCCCTATTAACGGAGTAATCAAAAGACTTAGAGAAAAACGTTGTTGTGTTGTTTTTCCGGAAACAGCGGAAATAAATCAATATGAAGGTTTGAGGAAAGCCGCTGAATGCGGGTACAGGAATATAGCCGTAACTATTAATGGTTATACAGTGGAGGGCATGGACAAAATAAAAGAAATAGAAGAGAAATATAATGTATCGGTTACTTCTTTGATAGTGTGTAATACCGGCGTGACTAAAACAAAAATACAGGAAATAAGAAAATATGCTGACATTGTATGGAGTTGCGCATCGGAAGAAACAAGGAAAATAATAGGGGAAAAAGCAATACTGCAGCTTTCAGCGGCAATCCCTGTTTTTGTTTTAACAAAAAAAGGGATTAGTTTAATAGCAGGTTATTGTTCGAATGAGAAATATATAAATAGTATCGATTTGGAGAGGCAGTACCTTGTTTCCGGTAATCATAAAGGCATAAAAATGAGCATGGGTAATTTCAGCGCTTATTTAGGCGAGGAAACACTGCCTGTTAGAAGTAACAAGGAGCCTGTAACATGAAATTCCTATAGTTTTGAGGATACGGTTTGTGTTGTCAGGTGGAAGGAACAGCTTAAATGGATAATAACAATAATAATAAAACAGAGATTTCGGAGAATATAACAAAGCATATAACCAATCCGCTTAATTTTGGAAGAATGAATGACCCGGATGGCTCTGCCGTAGTGAAAGGGCAATGCGGAGAGGAGATGGAAATATACTTCATAGCGGAAAACGATAGTATCTCGAAAATACTTTTTTATTCAAATGGCTGCGGTATAATACTTGCCTGCGGTTCGGTTGTAACTGAACTTGCAAACGGGCGTAAAATAGATGAAGCGCTAAAAATAGTACCGTTAGTGTGGTGAATCTAACATATCTTGACATTTGAAGGGCAGGCTTTGAGATGGGTTCAAGGAAAGACGACGAAGGTATATCGAGAATATGGTTAGGAGGAAAGACGAAGAAGCTGCTCAAAGAGGGCCCTTCCCGTAGGGCTGTCGTCTTTTGTTCATCGTCGACGTCACTTATCGTTCACATACGTACAGTATTCTCACTCTTCGTTCCTTGACGCTGAAGCAAAATGCTTCCAGCAAATGTCAAGATATGTTAGATTCACCACACTAAACATTATAGACAGGTTAAAAAGAATACTTGGAGGAAATTACCATTGCGCTATTCTGGCTGTAATTACGTTGTATAAGGCGCTTGGGAATTACCTGATAAAGAGGGAAAAATGAAACAACTTGTTGTTATAAGCGGTAAGGGCGGCACGGGTAAAACAGTAATTTCCGCTGCGTTTGCGAAATTGGCTAAGAATAAAGTTATGGCGGACTGCGATGTGGATGCGGCTGATCTATACCTGTTGCTCAATCCTACTGTTTTAAAAAGGAATGAATTTAGAAGTGGAAAAACCGCAGTGATTAACAGGGCAAAGTGCGATCGTTGTGGAGTTTGTATCGCTGCATGTAGATTTAATGCGATATCCGAAGATGATTTTACAGTAGATCCTGTTTCCTGCGAAGGTTGTGGTATATGTTTTCATGTGTGCCCGGAAATGGCGATAAAGATGCAGGATAATAATTCCGGAGAATGGTTTTATTCAGAAACAAAATATGGTCCGCTTATTCATGCAAAACTGGGAATTGCCGAAGAAAACTCAGGAAAATTGGTTGCTACGGTAAGAAAGGTTGCGGTGGAAACAGCCGAAAAGGAAAAACGTAACCTGATTATAATTGATGGGCCTCCGGGAATAGGATGTCCGGTTATTTCTTCAATCACCGGAGCCGATGCTGTCTTAATTGTTACCGAACCTACTCTTTCCGGTAAGCATGACATGATAAGGGTGGTGGAATTAACCCGTCATTTTAACATAAAGACACTTGTTGTAGTTAATAAATATGACTTGAATACACAAATAAGCGAGGAAATAGAGTTATATTGCCGGGATAGTAATATTTTCTTTGCGGGAAAAATATCCTTTGACCCTATAGTAATAAAAGCATTGGTGAACAAGAAGAACATAATAGAATATTCAGACGGGCAGGTTACGGAACAAATAAAGAGTATATGGGAAAATGTACATAATGAAATAAAATAACTTGCTTATGCAGTTCACTGTACTGCCCGACGAAGGTTTATTTTGGGTTGTCGTCAATTTAGGTCAGTCAAGTGCATAAGCATATAAAATAATATTTATGGATAGGGTGGCAAACTATAAAGTTCCTGTATTAGCGGGAATTGTTGTATTAAAATCTGCGATGGCATAATCAAGGAAATAGAAGAAACAAAAAAAGAGGACCGAAAAAAGAAGGCAACAGAAATATTAACTCGTATTATTTGCCAGATAAAACCCATGTGTCAGGGTGTTCATATTATGTCTTTAGGCTGGGATGATATTGTTCCTGAGATTATAGATCAGGCTGAAATATGATAAATTCAAACCCTTTTATTGAACCGGCACCAAGAGTTAAAAGAGGTGTGTTTTTATTTGACAATAATTCATGAAAATGGTTATACTTATAATTCTATTTATAAAGAAAGAAGGTTCATTATGAAGAAAAATATTGTTATTTCTATTATTCTTATAAGTATTACTATTGTTTTAGCGATATTTATGAATAGGAACAGTATGGGGCCCGGGAGTGAAATACAGTATTCTTCAAATATGACTTTAAGGGAATTGGCAAAGAATAATGGTTTTCCCGTAAAAGAAATCCTTCATATTATGAGTCATGAAGACAGAAGGGTATGGGATCTGCCCAGGAATATTCCAATGAATGAATTGAATATAGATATTGAAAGTATTGAACATGTTTTAGAATATATAAGTGAAAAAAGCAATCCGGTAATAGGCATTGTAAAGTATATGCTATGGGCAATATGGATTTCAATAGTTACTATTTTTATATTGTCCCGGAAACATATCAAAAATTTACGAAAAGTGTTACTGGTTTTAACAATTATAATATTTGGGATAATGTTGGGGGCATCTCCTAACCCCATGGAATCAATAATAAAACTGTTTAAAATGATAAACAACATGGAAGGAGAGCCAAGAGTAATAATTGTAAGTTTCATTCTGTTCAGTTTATTCTCAATTGTAGGAAGTAAACTGATATGTGGCTGGGGATGCCAGTTAGGTGCTTTACAGGAAACTATATTTAATATTCCAGTTTTTAAGAAAAAGTATAAGTATCAGGTGCCTTTTATTTATTCTATTTCAATTAGATTGTTTCTTCTTGTTGTTTTTTTATGCGTATTATTTGGTCCTGGCAGAGGAGTAGTGTATGGCATTAAAAACTATGTCATATATCATAATATTGATTACTTTAAAATATTCAATTTTAGAAGTTTAGCTATATTTGCTTTATATACGCTCCCTATCCTGGTAGTTAGTAGTTTGCTTATTTATAGGCCTTTTTGTCAGTTCATATGTCCATTTGGATTGTATTCATGGTTTCTGGAAAATATTGCAATTAATAGAATAAGGATAATTGAAGATAAATGTACACACTGCCTGGAATGTGTTAAAAGCTGTCCAACACAGGCAATGAAAGGCATTTACGAGAAGAAGAGAAAACGCTTCTTACCAGATTGCTGGTCTTGTGGAACCTGCATAGAGGTTTGTCCTGAGAATGCAATAGAATATAGCAATAGCAAAAAGATATTTTTAAATACTTAGAATGTTTTAATGACCTGCCCCTATTTATTGTACCACATGATAAGTGGAGAATCCACCGTTTTTTTGCATAATGCTTAGCGGTTCCTTTGCTTCAGGAGCCGGCGGCTTGTATCCCAGCGAGCTGTGAGGTCTTATCGTATTGTATTCATGCCGCCACTGCCCTATTATTACCCTTGTCTCCAATTGAAGTGACTTATGTTGAAGTCATAGTAATATTTTTTATAGAGGGCTGTAACCTTGTCAGAGAGTAAATTGGTTATTTTATTAGGGGCTTCACGGCCGGGGCGCAGTATCCCCTGGATACCGTGTAATTGCACTTTCTTTTTGAGTCTTGAGAAGTGTACAGGGGTAATGCCGAGAACTTCACAGGCCTGTATGCCCTTTAATCTTTTTGCCAGGACTTCTTTGATTATTTCGTGTTTTTTAATGTCTTTCATAGTTAAGAGTACCTTTGGTTCTTTCATTTCCGGAAGCCCTCCTTTCATATGATATTTTATCATATTTGGCTTCCGGGAAATATTAACATTTAAGCTTAGTAACAAAACTTAACATTTAAGCATTGTAACAACAACTTTGAAAAAATGCTTGACAAAAAAATAGTATCATAGTATAATCATATTGAAACAAAGTAGTTTTACCAAGGCAATGATGTCTTCGTGCATGTTTTTGCGCGAGGGCATTTTTTTTGGGAAAATAAGGGGCTTGAAAATGATAAAAGTCTATACTTTAATGAGTACAGGATTAGCTGAATTAGATAAAGTGATTCAGGGCGTAAGGCCGGGAGATAATATAGTCTGGCAGGTTGATACCATTAATGATTATATCCGGTTTGTACATCCCTTTTGTCGGGATGCTAATAAAAAAGGGAATAAGCTTATTTATTTCAGGTTTGCTGATCATCCGTCCGTATTACCTGAGGGAGTGAAGGCGGAAGTATTTCAGCTCCATCCTGAAAACGGATTTGAAACATTCCTTGCTGAGATTTTTACTGTGATAGAGAAAAACGGGTATGGGGCATTTTATGTTTTCGATTGCCTGTCTGAACTTACCGTAGACTGGTATAGCGATAGAATGCTGGCAAACTTTTTTATGCTGACATGCCCTTATCTTTATGATTATGATACCGTTACTTATTTTGCACTTATGAGGAATTTTCATGTATCACAGACAACCAATGCCATACATGATACAGCGCAGGTAATTATAGATGTATATAAGTATAATAAAGATATCTTCCTCCAGCCATTAAAAGTAGATAAAAGGTACACGAACACGATGTACATGCTGCATCATTGGAAAAATAACGAGTTAGTACCTGTGACAAGGAGTACCGTAATATCTGAAATACTCAGGGGAGTGCCTCACCCCTGGCTTAACATATCAGTTGCCCAGCAGGATATGTGGAACCGTATATTTGCAAAAGCGCAGGAGATACAGAACGCTGCCGAAAAGAGCGGGAAACATAATAAGGAATGGGAAGAATATCGTCAGAAATTATTAAGGATGGTGGCAACGAGGGATGAACGCGTATTGAAGCTCGCTGAAAAGTATATGGACCTATCAGACCTTATAGATATAGGGAAACACATGATTGGAACGGGGCTGATAGGAGGCAAAACAGTAGGTATGCTGATTGCAAGGGCAATTCTTAAAAGAAAAAGAAAGTACTGGGATGAAAGGCTTGAACCTCATGACAGTTTTTTTATAGGTTCTGATGTCTTCTATACATACTTGATTAAGAGTAAATGCTGGTGGGTTCGTTGGAAGCAGAGACGGTCCGAGGGTTTTCTTGAAGGCGCGGAAGAGGCGCATCACAGATTGCTTTCCGGCACATTTCCTGACGATATACAGGACCAGTTCAGGGAAATACTGAATTATTATGGGCAGGCACCTATAATAGTCCGCTCAAGCAGTCTCCTTGAAGATGCCTACGGAAATTCTTTTTCAGGTAAGTATGAGAGTATATTCTGCGCCAATCAGGGTACGCCTGAAGAGAGGCTCGAAGAGTTCCTTAATGCCGTCCGTAAAGTTTATGCCAGCACCATGAACAATGATGCTCTTATTTACCGTAATAAGAGAGGATTGCTTGACCGTGATGAGCAGATGGCTTTGCTTATCCAGCGAGTGTCCGGTTCAATATATGGTAATTATTTTTTTCCACAGGTTGCAGGGGTTGGATTCTCATATAATCTGTTCGTATGGAACAAGGATATTGATCCGGAATCAGGGGTTCTACGCCTTGTTTTTGGGCTTGGAACAAGGGCAGTGAACCGCAGTGATGACGATTATACGCGTGTTGTTGCTATAAATGACCCTAATAAAAGGCCTGAATCGGGATTTGATGAGATAAAGAAATACTCGCAAAGGAAAGCGGATGTGCTTGATTTACAGTCGAACAAATTGGTATCCGAGTACTTTGTTGATATTGCTAAAAATATTTCAGAAATGCCAGTAGACCTGTTTGCAAGCAGGGATACGGATATGGAAAGAAGCCTGAGTGAAAGGGGTAAGAACAATATTATTCCCTGGGTAATTACATTTAACGAATTGTTATCCGATACAGATTTCATAAAAGACATCCGTGAAATGCTAAAAGTTCTTCAGTCTGCATATGAGTATCCTGTTGATATTGAGTTTACTACAAATTTTAGTAGTAGCAAGGATTTTAAGATAAACCTGCTTCAATGCCGTCCTTATCAGGCAAAGTTAGAGATGGGAGGGGTGAAAGAACCGGGTAAGATTGCAAAGGAGAACTTAATATTCAAGACAAGAGGTCCGATAATGGGGAGCAGTATTCATTCGGCAATAGATATTATAATATACGTTGTGCCTGCTTTTTATAGCAAGCTGCCTGAAAATGACCGCTATGAAATAGCGCGGTTAATAGGAAGGGTAACTAATGCTGCAAAAGATAATAATATCATGTTAATGGGGCCGGGGCGCTGGGGGACATCAACGCCTTCTCTTGGTGTTCCCGTGCAATTCGGTGAAATAAGCAATGTTTCAGTATTATGTGAGATAGCCGAAATGCGTGAAGGGCTTATCCCGGAAGTATCCATTGGTACGCATTTCTTCAACGATCTTGTAGAACTGGATATATTGTATCTTACTATTTTTCCCACGAAGGATAATAACTATTTGAACAGAGCGTTTTTTACTGCTTCCGGGAATTGGCTTAATAAAATACTGCCCGGGATGTCGAAATGGGAGGATGTTATAAAGGTTATTGATTTTACAAAAACTAATAAGAAGAGTTCGGTATATTTAAATGCAAATTCTGTTAAGCAGAGATGTACCTGTTTCAAGATAGAAGGAAAAGGGAGTAAGCCATGATGAATTATGGATTATATGATAAATCCTTTGAGCACGACAGCTGTGGCGTTGGATTTGTGGTTAATATTAACGGTAAAGCAACGCACCAGATAGTTTTGGATGGTATAACCATATTGAAGAACCTTGTTCACAGGGGCGCTGTTGGCGGAGACCTTAAAACCGGTGACGGTACAGGCATGTTGATGCAAATTCCGCATAACTTCTTCCTCAGGAAGTCCGGCGAGCTTGGCTTTGCACCCGGGGAAAAGGGGAAATACGGTATAGGATTCCTGTTTCTTCCGCGTAACCAGAGACATATAAAAAAAATAGAAAAGGAACTGACCAGCCAGGTTGAAACTGAAGGGGGCAGGATACTTGGCTGGAGGAATGTACCGGTATGCAAGGATTGCCTTGGGGAAATCGCTGAAAAGACGATGCCTTTAATGAAGCAGGTTTTCATCTCTTATGAGGGTGTTGACGGGGATGAGCTTGAGAGGAAGTTCTATATTCTCAGGAGGGGCATTGAGAATAGAGTCAGGGATATAGGGTTCGGACAGGACGATTTCTATATTTCCAGTCTATCCAGCAGGGTTATCGTATATAAGGGTATGTTCGTTGCGCATCAGTTTGAAAAGTTTTATCCGGACCTGGCATGCGAGGACTTTACCAGCGCAATGGCGCTTGGACATGAAAGATACAGTACCAATACCGCGCCTTCGTGGGCGCTTGCCCAGCCATTCCGTTATATGGCGCATAACGGCGAAATCAATACTCTGCGGGGTAATGTGAATTACATGAAGGCCAGGGAAGGGTCGCTGTCTTCCGGACTGTTCGGAGAGGATATTAAGAAGGTTTTTCCGGTAGTTATACCCGGGGGTAGTGATTCTGCAATGTTTGATAATACTATGGAATTACTGATGCTTTCGGGAAGGTCAGTGGAGCATACAATGATGATGATGATCCCTGAAGCATTCGGGCATAAGTATCATATGAGCGCGGACAAAAGGGCTTTTTATGAATACCATGCGTCGTTTATGGAACCCTGGGACGGCCCCGCTGCAATTGCTTTTACTGATGGTACAAAGATAGGGGCGATTCTTGACAGGAACGGGTTAAGGCCTGTAAGGTACGTAATTACAAAGAGCGGGAAGGTCGTGCTGGCATCGGAGGTGGGAGTTCTGGACATACTGCCTGAAGACGTTTTGGAAAAGGGCAGGCTTGCTCCGGGTAAGATGATAATGGTGGATACGTCTATAGGAAGGGTAAAAAGGGATAATGAAATAAAAGCGGTAGTATGCAGGCGTAAACTTTACAGGAGGTGGCTTGAGGAAAACCGTATAGAACTTAAGGGATTATTACAGCCGCCGGGCCCGGTGAAGGCCGACAGCAGATCCATAATGACAAAAAAGATTACGTTCGGTTATTCTCTTGAAGATTTGAACATGATATTAGTCCCGATGGCCGAAAATGCCCAGGAACCCATAGGTTCGATGGGGGATGATGAAGCGCCGGGTGTTCTTCAGGAAAGGCCTCAATTATTATACAGGTATTTCAAGCAGCTTTTTGCCCAGGTCACCAATCCTCCGATTGACCCCTACAGGGAGAGTCTTGTTATGTCGCTTACGAGTTTCATTGGGAGGGAAAGAAACCTGCTTGATGAAACTCCGGAACATTGTCACCAGCTTAAGCTTATACATCCGATAATGACCAATGAAGACATGGATAAACTTGTAAGTTTCAGGCTTGAAGATTTTAAAACATGCGTTATTCCTATGTTATTCAGTTCAAAGAGTGGTGATAAGGAACTGGAAAAGGCTATTGACGCCTTATGCCTGGAAGTTGAGCGCAAAGTTGATGAAGGGTATGCTATCGTAGTAATAAGTGATAAGAATATCAATAAGGACAATGCTCCAATTCCGGCATTGCTGGCGACGGCGGCTGTTAACAACCATCTTATATTGAAAAGCAAGAGGCATTTAATAGGCCTTGTGGTACAGACCGGGGAGGCAAGGGAGGTTATGGATTTTGCTACCCTTATAGGTTTTGGCGCCAGCGCTATAAATCCTTATCTCGCATTTGAGGTGTTGGCTGATTTAAAAGAACATAACGGTATTGTTGATGGGCTCAAGCTTGAAACGGCAATTGACAACTATATAACGGCAATCAAGAAAGGACTGCTGAAAGTAATGTCCAAAATGGGTATTTCAACGATACGTAGTTATAAAGGGGCAAGGATATTTGAGGCAGTTGGATTGAAGTCGGATTTTATTAAAAAGTATTTCCCGGATACACCGTCACGTATTGAAGGTATAGGCATTGATGTTATAGCCAGGGAAACCTTAATGAGGCATTCCAGGGCTTTTAATGAACCCGGCGATGAAAAGTTGCTGGATGTTGGAGGCCATTACAGGTTTAGGGTATCTTCCGAAAAACATCTGATGACTCCGGAGGTAATAGTATCACTGCAAAAGGCAGTGCGTGATGGAACTTATACTGATTACAAAAAATATGCAAAGCTGATAAACGATCAGAATAAAAGGCTTTGTACTTTAAGAGGGTTATTCAGGTTCCGCAGGTCAAAGTCCGTTCCGCTTGAAGAAGTGGAAAGTGTTGATTCAATAGTGAAGCGTTTTGTGTCATCCGCGATGAGTTTCGGCAGTATTAGCAAGGAGGCTCACGAAACCATAGCTATTGCAATGAATCGTCTTGGCGCGCAGAGTAACTCAGGTGAAGGCGGCGAGGATGAAAAGCGTTATAAAACGTTAAGCAACGGGGACAGTAAGATGAGCAGCGTGAAACAGGTTGCCTCTGCGAGGTTTGGAGTTAACAGCAATTACCTGGCTCATGCGAAGGAACTCCAGATTAAGATGGCGCAGGGAGCAAAACCGGGAGAAGGGGGACAGCTTCCCGGGTATAAGGTTGATGAGTACATAGCCAGGGTCAGGCATTCTACTCCGGGAGTTATGCTTATTTCGCCACCGCCGCATCACGATATATACTCAATAGAGGACCTTTCCCAGTTGATATTTGATTTGAAGAATGCGAATCCCAATGCCCGGGTATCCGTAAAGCTGGTTAGCGAGGTTGGGGTGGGTACCGTCGCCGCGGGTGTGGCAAAAGGGAAAGCCGATATGGTACTGATAAGCGGAGGTGACGGTGGTACCGGAGCGTCTCCGCTGTCATCCATCAAGCATGCAGGCATTCCCTGGGAAATAGGCCTTGCAGAGACCCAGCAGACGCTGATTCTTAATAAGCTGAGAAGTTGTATACGTGTGCAGGTAGACGGACAGTTAAGAACAGGCAGGGATGTTGTTATTGGGGCTCTTCTTGGAGCAGAGGAATTCGGTTTTGGTACCATAACACTGGTAACCCTTGGGTGTGTTATGGCGCGGAAATGCCATTTGAATACATGTCCGGTTGGCGTTGCTACGCAGGATCCCGAATTAAGAAAAAAGTTCAAGGGGAAACCGGAATATCTTATAAATTACATGATATTTGTCGCCAAAGAGGTCAGGGAGATAATGTCTTCCCTGGGATTCAGGACGTTTGATGATATGGTAGGGCAGGTTAATAAACTTGAGATGGATAAAGCAATCGGACATTGGAAAGCAAAAGGGCTTGATTTCTCAAAGGTGTTCATGAAACCGTTGCTTGAAAAAGACGGCGCGTACAGGTGTACAAAACACCAGAATATGGGTTTTACGGCTTCCATTGAC